>JBAXBD010000150.1:0-10726 GCA_037142165.1 Schlesneria sp.
TCCTGGTATAGCCTTGACGACCCGCTAGTCCGGCAACCAAACTCCCGGAGTTACTTCAATCTTTCGTCTGCGGCATTCGGAGAAGAAGCAAAGCTTACTGCGTCGTCCAACCACTCCGAGGTTGTCAATGTTTCGTAAACAGAAAATGGTGAGACACAAGCCGTAGCTGCGGCTTCCAGCCGCAGAACAAACTCAGGCATGGACGCTGGAACCCTCCACTACAAAAACTGACAACCTTTCAGCGAAGATTCTATGATCAATATCTTTGAGGCTGTCACGAAACGACTGGTCGACGCCTGGAGGACGGAAGAACCGTCAGGACGCGGATATAATTATCGCTGTCAGTGCGGACGCCCTGTTTTCTTTCGTAACAGTCTTTGTCTCGGATGTAAGTCCCCGTTGGGCTATCAGCCGGAAGTGGCTCAGGTCTGTGCAATTCAACCCGGTCCCAAAAAGGGGACCTGGATCATGCACGGACAGAATAAGAAAACGGCCCCTTTGTGGCGTCGTTGCGAGAACTTCGATTCCCCGGCAGGATGTAACTGGCTGGTCTCGTTTGACGAAGAAGAGACCCTGTGCCTTTCGTGTCGTTTGAACCAGACCATTCCCAACCTGGATGATCCCGATAATTGTCGCTGGTGGCGTCTGATCGAAAACGCCAAGCGGTTGCTCGTGGCACAACTGCTTAACCTGGGCCTTCCCCTGAAGTCCAAGGTGAGCGAGGACCTTGAGCACGGTGTTATGTTCGACTTCATGCGTTCGCCGGAAAAGGGACCACGAGTTCTCACAGGTCATGCCAACGGCCTGATCACTCTCAATGTGGAAGAGGCAGACGACTCGAAGCGCGAGAAAATTCGGCATGAGTTGCACGAACCGTACCGCACGCTACTCGGTCATTTCCGCCACGAGATCGGCCATTATTATTGGGACCGTCTCGTCGCCGGCACGCACTGGCACGAGAAATTCCGGGAACTCTTCGGTGACGAGAGACAAGATTACGCTGCGGCACTCAAGCGGAACTACGAACAGGGACCTCCCACTGATTGGGCGGATCGACACATCACGTCCTATGCCGCAGTCCATCCGTGGGAGGACTGGGCCGAATGCTGGGCGCATTTCCTTCACGTCGTCGACAGTCTTGATACGGCGCTCGGTTTTGGCTTACGCGGCGAAGACGTGGAAGCGGCAGTGGAACCGTTTTGTGTGACCGATCTCTACGATCCCACTGTCCCGGACGCGAATCACGTGATCCTGCTCGTGAACTCGTGGGTACAGTTAACGATGGTCCTCAACGAACTGGCCCGAAGCATGGGCCAGCAAGACTTCTACCCCTTCGTCATGTCACGTCAAGTATTGCGAAAGCTTCATTTCATCCAACTGATCGTAAAAGAAACCCGAGGCGGGCATTTGATCATGTGATCGTCGTCTGAGCGAATTAGTGAATTTTCCGAATTGCCATGGTGGTCGGGAACGACCATCAATTTAAACGACATTGGACACGTAGAAGACGCAATAACCCGAAAACGAGGCAAGCCGAGAAGCGTCAGCCCTCGGACTCTTACATGGAATCTGAATGCGAATTCGCGAATTCAGCCGAGTCAAAAATGAGGCAGATTTCGGTTGATATTCGGGGCAACCGAGATTGGACGTTCATTCCTGTGGACGCGATAGATTTGTCCCCATTTCTGCATCATCCCGGCGCGCCTGAATGGGCTGGGAGTTTCGCTGGCGGGGGTCGAGGTTTCGAATTCAAGGTAACATGCAATTCGTGACGCGGATCTTCGTCGAGGGCGTTACCAAGCCAGAGCTTGGTTAACGAGATAACGAAGAGAGTAAGCCTTGCCCGCGGGTGAGTCGATCTTGACGTAACTCACTGATCCGCTTACAGATCGCACGCAAAATACTCACGACAAGCGACCAGGCAGCATGCTGCCGGATACCAGGAACAGTCGATGATGCATGCACAGGAAGTGATCAAACCTCGAAACTGTCTTACTGGGCCTCTTCGCCATCTTTTTCTGCCGGTGATATGCACGATACTACTGGCTGAGTCCGTCCCACGGATTGTTCCAGCCGACGACAACATTCAGCAGGTGAGTGCGGTCGCCGGTTCACGAGATGACCTTGGCTGGCCTCAGTTTCGAGGCCCGGATGGCCAGGGTCACGCGGATACGACCGAGTTACCTTTGACGTGGTCTGAAACCGAGAACGTTCGCTGGAAAGTACTGGTGACGGGGTTGGGTTATTCATCCCCGGTCGTCCAGGGAAAACGGGTCTGGGTGACATCGACGACAGACGGACGCCGAAGCGTTCGCGCCTTGTGCTTCGACCGCGATACTGGTCGGCTGATTGTGATGTCCGATGAGTTATTCGATGTAACGAAATCGGGACGCGTTTTAGCTAGATACGGGTATGCTTCGCCGACTCCGCTTCTGGACGGTGATCGCTTGTTCGTACATTTTGGTGCGGCAGGCACGGCCTGCTTGAAACTGGACGGAACCGTTGTCTGGCAACGAGTGATTCCTTACTACCAGCATCATGGGCCAGCGACTTCGCCGGTCCTCGCTGATGGAACACTGGTGATTTTGTGCGACGGATTCACTCAGCCATACTATGACGATCACGTCCAAGAAGGGGTCGACGCCCACCAGTTCGTGATGGGACTCGATCCAGACACCGGTGAAATTAAGTGGAAAACAGCTCGCGACAGCCAACATTCCTACAGTACTCCACTGGTTACCAAAGTCGGTGGCCGAACCCAGGTCGTCTGCGCGGGTGGTAACGGTGTGTGGGGGTATGACCCGAACGACGGCACGGAATTGTGGTACTGCAAATACACTGGCTACTCCGTTGTTCCGAAGCCGACCGCCGCACATGGAATGATTTTCGTCTGTACGGGATACGATACGGCATCGCTTTTCGCGATTCGAGACGGGGCGACCGGCGACTGTTCGAAGACACATATTGCCTGGCGGGCACAGCGAAACATACCGCTGGTATCATCACCGATCGTCGTGGGTGATTACCTTTATCTGGTGAGTGATCGAGGCATCGCAACCTGTTACAACGTCCACACAGGAAAATCAGTATGGTCAAAGCGAATTGAAGGGACGTTCGCGGCGTCCCCCATCTCCGCTGGCGACCGGATCTATTTTCCGAGCGAAGAGGGAATCACTTACGTGCTGAGGGCCGGGCCGAACTTCGAAGAACTGGCACGTAATCCCCTGGATGGCAAACTCGCCACTTCACCTGCCGCTGTTGGAAATCGCCTTTTTCTACGCAGCGAAAAGTACTTATACTGCATTGGTGAATCTGAGATTAAGGCCGCAGCGGGTCGCAGTCCTGAATAACTGGATTGGCGATGCTTGCTCGATCGCCTAGGAGTTTTTTGTTGAGAAGTCGATCCGACGCTCGAATGAAAAAATCGGGAATCCTAAATCACCCGACTCGCCTGGATCTTAGAGCCGTCAGGAGTTTGTCAACCGACAGCGTACCGTTCGATTCGACGTTTTTTCCGACCGAACGTTGGCCAAGCTTCGAAGGGAGCGTCACTAAGCCGTG
This sequence comes from Schlesneria sp., assembly GCA_037142165.1. GTDB lineage: Bacteria > Planctomycetota > Planctomycetia > Planctomycetales > Planctomycetaceae > Schlesneria. The sequence goes on from JBAXBD010000150.1 coordinate 3,562, forward strand.
GCCTGCTAACGAGATCGAGCCTGAATAATGGCGAGTTAAATCAAAGTGGCTGGAGGCGGGATCGAACCGCCGACACCAGGATTTTCAGTCCTGTGCTCTACCAACTGAGCTATCCAGCCGCCGAAATTTTCCTTGCGAAAGATTTCGGAGGGATAAGGATCATACCGGCTCCTCACCATTTCGCAACCGTTCGCACTACGATCGTCGTGATATCTGGCCGACGAAACTGGAAATAACGAGACGATCTTGGTGACGCAAATGGCTGCATATGCTGAAGAATCACCCGAACCGGAAAGCTTGGTTTCGGTCAATCCGCTCTCGCAGAGACTGACATCTGCGAGAGAATTGCAAAGTTAAAATCTGTTTCGACGAGTAAACGCCGAAGAATCCACTTCAAAACCTCGCTTTTCGTTGGGATTGCGGCCCAATCCCGTCGGTTGGCATGCAACTCGCTTCTCACGTCTCATCCTGTCTGAACGGCGTCTGGCCGAAGGTGTGTTGAGAAGATCGACGTTATCCCCATCTGTTCATCCGTGATGATCATGCAAAAAATAAGCCGATTGGAGTCATCAATGGAACCACGTTGGATCGGACCGTTTGAATTGGTGGAAAAAATCGGCGAAGGGGGAATGGGTGTCGTTTATCGTGCACGCTACGTCGGAAATAACCGCGAAGTCGCTGTCAAATTGATCCCCAATGACATCACAGCTAATTTGACGACACTTGCCCGGTTCGAGCGAGAACTTGAGGTCCTGAAGCAGTTATCGCATCCGAACATCGTGCATTGCTTCGGTGGCAGATGTGAAAGTAAACAGCGGTATTACGCAATGGAATATATTCCAGGTGGAACTCTGGCAGACCTTCTGGCGGAAAAGGGGCCATTGCCCTGGGAAGCAGTGATCGACTTTGGTATCCAGATGTGTGATGCCCTGCAGTACGCACACGAACGGGGTGTGACTCATCGGGATGTCAAACCGGGAAACTTTCTGCTGACGAAATCGGGACAGCTCAAGCTGAGTGATTTCGGTCTGGCTTCAATCGTTTCACAAAATCGTTTGACCGCATCCGATCGAACGGTTGGCACGATTCTCTACATGTCGCCGGAACAGATTCGGGGCGAGATGGTGACGAATCGGGTTGATCTGTATGGGTTGGGATGCGTTCTGTTTGAAATGATGGTCGGATTCACTCCGTTTGTCGGATCGACTGCGGGGGAAGTCCTGCAACGGCACTTGAGAGATCCGGTCCCTCATGTGGCGAGTATGGTTCTCGACTGTCCACTCGAACTTGATCAATTACTTTACGAACTTCTTGCCAAGAATTCTGACGCCCGGCCAGCGTCGGCCGCTGATGTCGCGAGCCGTTTGAACGGCATCTTGTTACCGAGCCGGCAGACGAAGAGCTTTGACGTGAAACTGTTTTCGTCACTCAACCGCAATGAAATCCCCTCAATTCCGCTCAAACCCATCAAGGCCAAGACTTCGCCCGTGCTTGACCGAAATGCTGCCCCACAGAAGCGACGTGTGAATTTCGTCCCCTGGATGATGGCCGTATTGCTGGCGATGGTTTGCACATGGTTGTGGAATGGCTGGAATCAAACAGCTGAACAACTTTATCAGGTCGAGAAAACATGGACCGACCTGTTGGAAGGTTCCAACCCTGATACTCGCATTCTCGCCGCGAACGCGCTGGGCAAGTTTCCGACTCTCAGTGCCGCCTCAATTGAAAAACTGGCACGTTCGACGAAATCACCCATTTCAGAGGTTCGGCTGGCATCATTGAAAGCATTGAAAAAACACGCAGCCGCATCTCGGTCGATGTCTACGGAGTTGATTCGAATCCGGAATTCTGATGAAAACACTTCGGTTCGTACCGAAGCGGGATTGACCGTCGCAGCGATCCTGAAGTCACCCCGCCCATTTTCTTTAACCCTGATTTTGATGCAGACATTGTTTCTGATAATCCTTACCGCAACGATCTTCAGCGGCTGGTGGATCTGGAAAAAACTGAAACCGTATGCGTAATCGATCAAGACGATTGACCTGACACGAGTACTCTACAAGAATACTTTTGTGTTTAAGGATCGATAAGTTCCTGGCAAAGCTGCGCATTATGGCGACATCACAGGCGATCGAATCCTTCTGGATACAACTTGCCGAGAGTCGATTGGTGCCTGCAGCACAAATCAAGCTTGTCGCGCACGAACTTGAAACAGCGGGTGTCGTCTCTGATGCGGTCGCTGCAAAAAACCTGGTCCAGAGAGGGTTGATCACTCGATATCAGGCAGATCGACTGCTTGAAGGCCGATCTCGAGGTTTCTTCTTCGATGACTACAAGCTGCTTGATCTGCTGGGGGTCGGCGGTATGGGCTGGGTTTATCGGGCCGAGAACACGAAAACGCATGAAATCTTTGCCCTGAAAGTCCTTCTCGATCAACTGAAACACGATCGCGGGCTGCTGGCTCGATTCGAACAGGAAGCACGCGCGGGGCAACGGTTCAACCAGGAAAATATCGTTCGAACGTTCGGTTGCGGGGAAGCCGGCGGACTTCCATACGTGATCATGGAATATGTCGAAGGGCCGAGTCTCTTGGAACTACTTCGGCTTCGTGATCACAGTCGATTGCCGTGGGAACAGGCCTGCGATATCGCCAGACAGGCGGCTCGCGGGTTACACCACGTCCATCTGGCAGGATTCGTTCATCGGGATATGAAGCCGCAGAATCTGCTCATCGACCGCAACGGATTGGTCAAGATTCTGGACTTTGGTCTGTCGATGTTGAAAGATGGTGAAGAGGGTGACGAGTTTTCGATGGCCATGATTTTCGGCCATGAATGCGTCGGAACGGCAGCGTATACCGCGCCAGAGCAGGCGATCGACAGCCTGACGGCAGACGCTCGATCCGATGTTTACAGTCTTGGATGTACTCTGTATGCCTCCCTGACAGGCGACACACCTTTCCCTTATGCGAAAACATCAGAGGTACTTAAGGCCCACCAGACACAGGTGGCTCGAAACGTCTGCGACATCGTTCCGTCGATTCCGCGCGCGGTGGGAAACATCGTCGCCAAGATGCTGGCAAAAAAGCCCGAGGATCGATTTGCGACAGCCTCCGCAGTCGTTGATGCACTTTCGGTATGGTCACAAACCGAACCGGTGGAGTTTGATTTCCGTCGAATTCTTGCCGAACGAAACAAGGGGGCACAAGAAAAACTGCAGGAATACCAGAAGCGCCTCCGTGCGAAAGCGGGGGCGACGAATTCCACCGCAAGACTGACGTCGACCAGTTCCGTCGCAAGTACCGCATCGGGTTCATTACCCTCCCTGAGTATTCCCTCATCAGCGTCTTCGGTTGCCAGGCGCGGGCCATTTGGATTCGAGAATCAGCCTGCGATTCTTGTGCGACAACAAATCAATCCTGATGCATCAAAGGATGCCCAATCGACAAACGTGCGAAAGTCGCCGATGGCACTGGTGCCGCTGGCCGGTGGCGAGCCCATTCCGCTGCTGAAAGATCCCTTCGTTATTGGTCGTCGCGTTGATTGTGATCTTCAGGTTCAGGATGCGTCGGTTTCAAGCCGACACTGCGAACTGCGATTCGATGGCCAACATTGGACGATTGTCGACCTCAACAGCCGAAATGGTATCCGCGTCAATGGCGAACCTGTCCAGAAGCAGCGTCTTCAAACCGGCGATACCGTTATCATAGGTCCTTCGCTTCGCCTTCGCTTTGGAAATCCCCAGGGAGAATCGGTCGCGAGAATGTCCCGTCGTTTTCGCCGCGTCATGATGGCTATAATGGCTTTAGTAGGAATTGCGATCCTTGTCGGCGTAGGATACTGGTTCTGGTATTTTGGGCGTTAAGAAACGAAAGCAGATTTCGATGTCGGTCTCGGTTGATGGGTTCCTCAAACACCTCAGTGACAGCGGTGTATTGTCGTCTGAGGAAATACGGGAGTTAGAGGCTCAGATCCCATCGACCAAGCGATCCCACGATGCGATATCGCTCGCTCGTGAACTGGTTCGATTGAAGAAGCTGACTGTCTTTCAGGCGAATACGCTGTACGCGGAAAAGCCATCTCCGTTGATTCTCGGTAACTATGTGCTGCAGGATAAAATCGGAACGGGCGGCATGGGGATGGTTTATAAAGCCCAGCATCGTCGCATGAAGCGACTGGTTGCCGTCAAGGTCCTTTCGCCGACAGCACTCAAGACGGCGAATGTGGTCAAACGGTTTTTACGTGAAGCCGAAGCCGCTGCGAAACTGAGTCATCCAAATATCGTGGCTGCATTTGATGCCGATGAAATCGATGGCGTTCCGTTTCTGGCGATGGAGTTCGTGGACGGAAAAGACCTTGCCGTCTACGTCAAAGAACACGGCCCCATGTCCCCAGAGAAGGGATTGGACTGTTGCCTTCAAGCGGCCAGGGGACTCGAGCACGCTCATCTTCAAGGGATCATTCACCGCGACATCAAGCCCGCAAACTTACTGCTGGATGTGAATGGAACCGTCAAGATTCTGGACATGGGTCTTGCTCGGTTTCAGGAGGCAGGGACTGCAGCGGTGCCCGTTGCGGAAGCGGGGGGAATCACGCAGGCCGGCAGCATCGTGGGGACAGTCGACTTCATGTCACCCGAACAGGCAGTCGACTCGCGACAGGCGGACCACACATCCGACATTTATAGTCTCGGTGCAACGCTCTATTTTCTGCTGACCGGGCGACCGATGTACGAATCAGAGACGTTAATGAGTCGCCTGCTTGAACACCGGGATGCACCGCTGCCGTCAATCTGCTCGTCGAGAAGTGACGTCCCTCCCCAGGTTGACTTCCTCTTTCATCGGATGGTGGCCAAGAAAAAAGAAGACCGCTATCAATCGATGACCGATTTGATTCGCGATCTGGGCGACTGGCAGAATGTGTCCTCAAACGCTTCGCCGAAGTCGAGTGGCAGTTCATCTGTCCCCAGTAACGTCATCAACGCGATCTTTGACGACGATTAATTGATGGCCCATGTCGAATCACGCGATGATTGATTCCCCTGACACGCAACGCCAGGATTTTTCCTCGAAAACACACCGATTCTACGGAAAACTGTGCCACTGCTTGAACGTCTTCGGTCAAGCAGTGTTCTTAGCTCGGTAGAACGAGAAGACACTGCTTCTCCGAGGACTCCAAAGCAGTGGCACATCAACACGAAGGCCAATAAAAAGCATGGCGTTTGCCTGTGAACCCTATTGTTCTGACGCACGCACGATCAGTTCCTGATCTTCCGTCTTTAGTTCCGCAATGCGCCTCTTCAAGTTGTCCTTCAAGTCTTCCACGTCCTGAACATCGCGTGCGTAATCCTGCATGTTCGGCGTATGGAAACTGTCGAAATCTTACCTCTTAAGAAACTTGCTTTCGCTACCATTCTCCGGCTTTTGTTGGCGCACCTTGATCTCAGTTCTATTGTTGCTCAGCCAGAAATTCACGCCTGATATGCGAAGTTGATTTGCTCGCAGTCAATTGAAAAAAATGAAGTAATTTCTGCGGACCAATTGTTACTGGACCCGTCCTCCCGTTCCTCCTCGGTCCGAGACGGGATCGTCGGCTCCGACGGGAATCAGGCGATATTCGAACCCGAGCTCAATCACTCGATCGCGAAGACGACGAAAAACACTGTACGAATCGGGCCTTGCGATGATGGCGAAATAGCAGCTCTGTGGATCGAACCGACGTAGCACCCGGCGTATCTTTTCTTGGGATTCAAGGCTCTCGTCGAGCGAGACGCCGGCCAAGGGATTCGGCCGAGTGACGAGTCCATCTCGTTCTTTCGATACCACCACGAAGTCGTCGGTGTTCAACCCCAGTCGCTCATATCCTCGACCATACTTGTGCCAGACGTAAAGTCGCCCGTAACGCAGTACGAGACCAATCTCCTGCTTCCCCATCGCAGTTCGAACGACCGGCAAACGGACTTCTTCTACTCGGGACCGACGCTCTTCCTCGATTCTAGACTGAACTGCTCGCAGTCGCGCTCGTGCTTGGTCGAGCTGCTCTCGTACCGAATCGTTTTCGATCGCGAGGCCTTCCACTTGCTTGACGAGAACCACGTTGCTGGCCAGCAACTGATCGACCTCTGCTTGTACTGATTCTTGCCGCGTCGTGGTATCGCTTCGAACCGCCAAAAGTTGTTGAACTGCGTCGGGTGCAAAAGTCTGAACTATCGCATCCTGGCTATCGCGGTTCTGCCGCATTCGGGTCAATTCGTCAGTTACTTCCTCCATTCGTGACATCAGCGACTGCATTTCTAAATCAGATACAGGAATGACAACGGGTGCGGACGCCGGTCCAGTTCCGGTCTGTTGCAGCAACAAAACGACAAGAATCGCGATAAACAGCACTCCGCCGAACGTATTACAGATCGTATCGAGCAACAGTTCGAGACTGTCCTGTTTGGCAGCATGACGACGAGACATCAGGGAGCAGCGCCTCGATCGGGATGTAAAATCTTCTGATCAGCACCGATTAAATCGAATCCGTGCGAAACCATTTTTTTCTCAAGCATCTCTTGGACCTTGTCAAACGCGACCGCCGCGTCGGGTCGAACCAGTAGCAGAAAATAGGCCGAACTCAACCGTTGATCGACGATCCATTTTTCAAAATTGCCAGACGGTGACGAACCAAAGAGAGACAATCCGGTGGCTACGAACGTCGTTGGCCTGGCGGCAAGACCTAACGGTGCGACGGTGATCTGATGCGCGTCGATTACTGCGAGCCACCCTTCCTTTTGGAGGCCGCGAGGCAGCGTGAAAATGGTACGATTCTCGGCCTGTTCATCAGCCAGTTGACGTTCTAAGTCTGAAGCGGCGAGTTCTGTTTTTCTTTGCTCTTCTTTCAAAGGTTCGAGATCGAATTGCTGGCTCAATTTCTCTTTCTTTCGCGTGAGCCACTTTTGGCTTTGTTGTTCGAGTCTTTTTCGTTCTCGCTCCAGTTCCAAAATCGTCGATTCCCGTTGAGCGATCTCGTTACGTAACTCGGCGGGTGATGTGACTGCGGCTTCACGGCCAAGCTCGTCAGCAGATTCGGTAACCTTTCGTAATCGCGCGAGTTCCGCTTCGGCCCGCGCCAGATGTTCAATCAATGTCACGGCCATCGCGGACGACGATTCGCTTGATTGCGAC
>JBAXBD010000151.1:0-10690 GCA_037142165.1 Schlesneria sp.
ATACAAAACAGGATCACCCGCACTGCGAAATGGAATCCCTCCATACATCGTCGGCAGAAAGCCACAACCGTAATTACTGGCGCCGCCGCTGGTCCCTTTGGCGCTGGTCAGGACCACAAATCCAGGCAGATCTTCGCATTCGGAACCGAGGCCATACAGCGTCCACGATCCGAAACTGGGGCGGCCAAATTGTTGCGAGCCGGTATTCATCATGATCTGAGCCGGAGCATGATTCACGGCGTCCGTCTGCAGAGACCGTATCAGGCAGATCTCGTCGGCGATGCTCGCAGTGTGCGGCAGAACTTCGCTTAATTCCATCCCGCACTGACCATGTCGTTCAAATTTAAATTTCGGCCCCAGGAGTGCTGAGTTCGGATTGATGAACGCTGCCCGATACCCCTTAAGTAATTCGGCCGGTGGAAGCTGGCCGTTTCGCTTCGTCAGTTCTGGCTTGTTGTCGAATAACTCCAGATGGCTGGGTGCCCCGGCATTAAACATGTAAATCACACGCTTTGCCTTGGGTGGAAAATGAGGCTGGCGAACCGCCATCGGATTTTTGGCCTGCGGAACGGCATCGGATTGACGACTCGCAAGTGCACCGGCTGCAATCCCGGCAAGTCCGAGTCCGCAATCTCGCAGGAACCAGCGACGACTGACATATCGAGCCAGAGCTTCTTGAATTGATTGATTGTGACTCATCGTAACCTTCAGTTCTTGTTAACAGTTTCATCGAGATTCAGCAGGACGCGCGAGACCAGAGTCCACGCGGCGGCGTCTTGCGGTGTTGTATGCGGTGGGAGAGCAGGTAGTTTTGTCGCGTCGCCTGTGGCGACTTCTCGAATATCTAACCATCCTTCGGCCAAACGTTGGCGTCGCGACTTCAGCAGAGCGAGAACTTCTTCCCGTTCAGCCGAAGTCGGTACACGTGAAGTACAAAGCTGGAAGCCATAGGCGGCACGCTGTGAATCGTCCGTCCCCCCTTCGCGCAGGATTCGAAGTGCCATCGCCTGTGCCGCTTCGACGAAAATGGTTTCGTTTAATCCCGCTAAAGCAGACAATGGCGTGTTGGAGCGGACTCGACGAGCACACGCCGAATCGCTGTTGGGGGCATCCAGACTCGACAGCACCGGGTCGGGCATTGATCGCTTGCGGAATGCGTAAACCGTACGTCGATAACGCTCGGGTCCCATCGTCGGTTTCCAGTAGGCGGGATAGACATAGTTGTAATCCAGAACGTTCTGCGGCACGGGTGGAATGATGGCTGGGCCGCCGATTCGGTGTGTGATCAGGCCAGAAGCACTCAGGGCGATGTCTCGAAGGACTTCCGCTTCGGCTCGAAAACGTGGTCCGCGAGCAAGCAGGTGATTGCGCGGATCTCGTTCCCGCAGTTCAGGCGTAATCGCCGAGGATTGCTGGTAGGTCGCGCTGTTGACGATCTTTTGAATCAGATGCTTCTGGCTCCAGTCATGCTCCATGAAATCGACAGCCAGCCAGTCGAGTAATTCGCGATACTCGGGGATAGCCGCACGAGTCCCGAAATCCTCCGATGTTTCGACAAGTCCTTCACCAAAAATCGCCTGCCAGACACGATTGACGGCGACTCGCGCCGTCAGCGGCGACCGTTTGTCCGCCAGCCAGCGAGCAAACGCCAGACGGTCACGAGGCCCGTTTGCGTCCAAAGGATTAAAGGCTGATGGAGTGTGTGGCAACACGATTTTCTGCGGCTTGTCCCATCCCCCTCGGTCAAGTAAGTGTGTCGGGCGTACGTTACTACCCTGACGTTCAGAGAGATGCAGAACCGAAGTGAGCGCAGTGGGATATTGCTTCCAAAGGGCATCGATCTCTTCATTCAACGGTTTCAGATCGAGAACGGACATTCGCCAGGCAGTGAAGATCGCGGACGTTTGTTCTGCCGTTCGCTGTTCGATCGGAGTCTGAATCGCCAGCACCGCCGCATAATTGACGGGTAGCACGGCAGGACTTGAGGCAAGTGTCAGGCTGATCCGCATGCAGACGAGCATGTCATTGGTTCGAACCGCAAGCTTGAACTTTGTCCCCTCAGGCAGATCCAGTGGTTGCTCAAACTGAACGACCGCCACAGATGGCTGGTTACGACGACCGATACCCCGATCCGCTTCCCAAGATGTCTCATCGGTTCCATCGATCAGATAAGCGACCGGTCCCTTCGATTTTTTGTCTTCTTTCTGATCTGGCTCAGAAAAGTCGGCAGTCGCGTTGACCAGTTTGAGTTTTTCCCAGGCGTCACTACCAGGCTTTTGAATGGTCGCCTCAATCTCGGTAACCCCCCAGATCCCTGCCGGACCGCGACCGGGACCGCCAAACGGCAAATCGCCATGTGTCAATGCTTCCAAACGCAGTCCGGTAACACCTTTCAAAACCGGTTGAGAAATCAGGAAAACATCATTACTGGGATGCCCCCGCATCAGGATCGATTTGTCGCCAAGCTGCGTCGGATGATTCAGTCCGCTATTGCTCCCCATTTCGATGGCGTCTAAAGGACTCCAGGTCAACTGCTGCTTGCGAACATCGCTTTCCCACGCCGCCAATTCCTGTTGCGATTGCGGGTGTTGCGCGCGTGCACGGTCTTCAACGTCATGCATCGACTTCTGCAAGTTGTGAATCTGTTGTTTCTGTTCCAGCGTATAGACCCATGATTGGGCTTCATAGGAGTTATTCAAAAAGGCGAACATCCCGTAATATTCGTCCTGACTGATCGGATCGAACTTGTGGGAATGGCATTGAGCACACTGAGTGGAAAGGCCGAGGACCGCTTTTCCGAGGCAGTCCATTCGATCGAACATCTCGACCATCCGAAATTCCTCAGCGACGATTGCACCCTCTTCATTCAGCATACTGTTACGCAGGAATCCTGTTGCAATGACTTGGTCCTGCGTCGCGTTCGGCAGCAGGTCACCAGCAATCTGTTCAATCAGAAACTGGTCATAAGGAAGATCTCGATTCAAGGCATTGATCACCCAGTCCCTCCAGATCCATTGATCACGTTGCACATCTTTCTCATAGCCATTCGTGTCAGAATACCGAGCCACATCCAACCAATGCCGAGACCATTTTTCGCCGTAACGTTCACTCTTGAGGAGTGAATCAACCGTCGCGGCCAGTCCGTTCTTCTCAAACTCTTCCACCTCTTTCGGCGAGGGCACAAAACCGACAATGTCCAGGTAAACCCGACGACACAGCGTCGATAATGTCGCAGGTGGTGACGCCGGGACATTCAAAGCCTGAAGTCGAGACCTGACAATCGCATCGACAGGATTTGCATGACCACCAGCAGGCAAACCCACCTTCTGCGGGGGGACAAAGGCCCAGTGAGCGGCATAGTTTGCACCCTGGTCAATCCAGCGTTTGAGAGTCTCAATCTGCTGCGGCTTCAGCGGCTTGTTCTCTTTCGCAGGGGGCATGATTTCCGCCGGGTCAGTCGAAGTGATTCGTCGAATCAGGGCACTGACATCCGGCTTGCCGGGGACAATGGCAGGCGTTCCCGATTCTCCCCCCTTGAGTGCGACCTCACGAATATCCAGCCGAAGCCCTCCCAGCCGAGTTACATCGTCGCCACCATGGCAAGCCGTGCAATGTTCAGAAAGGATCGGTTGGATATCCCGCTGATAATCAACAGTCTGAGCTTGAGCGATCGTGCGATGAAGCAGGCAGATGATAATGGTCAGGAAAATAAATGCCGAAACAGGAAAGCGTCTCATTTCAGGCTCAATCTGGGAGGGCGGGGCCGGAAGCGCTGGAATCGATTCCAACGGAATACAGTGCCGGGTTTTGGAAGAAATCCGATCGTACAAAACCCCGCCTGCCATACACAACCGGTCGTACCTCAGCGAAAGAAATCTTTTCAAGAACGGGGCAAATGATCCGCACCAAGTTTTTGCGGAAGTTGCTCGACTCCGTACAAGCTACCATCCAAAAGTGCTGTCAGATTCCTTTCCGGGTTCGTTCTGTGAGCGGCTTTCTGAAACTCATTTGTGCATGGATTCAAAAGCGAAAACATGTAATTGGAGTTGTTAATCGTGTTCGAATACGAGCAAGACAAATCACAGACCTTCGATTGGTCTCCAGTGCGCGCTCAGGAGGCCGATGCACAACTCGAAGTTAATGTTTCCCATGATTGGAAGTTGTCTCAGGGGCGAAACACCGCCTGAAACAACGAGCCCTGATTCGTTCCGCTTGTTGAGACAATCGTAGTGCCATAGGTGGCGATGATCTGGCTCGCCGCCAAATTGACCTTGAGAGTCGACGTCACATAACGGAAATCAAGCGCGTTGTATCCCGTACCGCTTGGCGTGACGATCACGTTTGACGCATGATCCAGGAAAACGAACGTGTTTGCATCCCCCTTAGTACCGATCATTTGGACGTTACCCGTTCCGGTCGTGAACTCGTTGTTCCCCGCCCCGCCAATCAGGGTGTTGGTGCCCAATCCCGCCGTCAGAATGTTGATTGCGGCGTAACCGGACGCATCGAGTGTTACATTCGACCCGGCGCCTGCCGTTAATCGGTTAACACCGCCAGCATTCGTTGAACCATACACACGCTGAAACGCGTTCGTATCTGTTCCATTGAAGACATACACCCTTCGATTTGTTGCAGACGCAAGCCACAATGTGTCAGCCGGGTCATACACCCCCCCACTGGTTGACAGATTCACTTGTAGAGGCGCGGCGATTGAGGACGTCACGCTTGAGAAGTCGAGCGTGTTGGATCCGGTTCCCGGCACGATGGCGTTGAGCGAAATGGCGGCAGCATTTCCAAATTTGTAGGTTGTCGCTCCTAGACCCCCTCTTAATGTTTCATATCCCGAACTCCCTGCCGTCAGCGTGTTCGTTCCGTACGAACCGGAGACATCCAGAGTCACATTCGGCCCTGTACCTCCCTTCAACTGGTTTGCACCACCGGCGTTGGATGAGCCAATTACAAGCTGAAATGCGTTTGTATCGCTGCCATTGCCAACATACACCCGTCGATTTGTGGCCGAGGCAAGCCACAAGGTGTCGGTCGGGTCATTCACCCCCCCGCTGGTTGCCAGATTCACTTGAAGCGGCGCGGCGACTGAGGACGTCACGCTTGAGAAGTTGAGCGTGTTTGTTCCAGTTCCCGGCACGATTGTATTGAGAGAAATGGCGGCGGCATCACCGAATTGGTAGGAGTTCGCACCCGAGCCCCCTTTCAACACTTCATTTCCCGAATTCCCTGCTGTCAGTGTGTTCGTTCCCGAGGAACCGGTGACATCCAGTGTCACATTTGGCGCAGCGCCTGCCGTCAACTGGTTTGCTCCGCCAACAGTATTTGAGCCAATCACAAGCTGAAACGCGTTGGCATCGTTGCTGTTACCAACATAAATGCGTCGGTTCGTAATCGAGGCAAGCCACAAGGTGTCGGCCGGGTCATTCACCCCTCCGCTGGTTGCCAGATTCACCTGCAGCGGCGTCGCGGGTGCGGACGTCACATGTGAGAAGTCGAGAGTGTTTGCTCCCTTTCCTGGCACGATGGTGTCGTGCGAAATGCTGACGGCATCACCGAATCTATAGATGTTCACCCCTGAACCACCTTTCAATACTTCATTTCCCGAATTCCCTGCTGTCAGCGTGTTCGTCCCCGATGAACCGGATGTATCCAGTGTCACGTTCGGTCCGGCACCTGCCGTCAGTTGGTTTGCTCCGCCAGCATTGTTTGAGCCAATCACAAGCTGAAACGCGTTTGTATCACTGCCATTGAAGACATAAACTCGTCTACTTGTTGCAGACGCAAGCCACAAGGTGTCTGTCGGATCATTCACCCCCCCGCTGGTTGCCAGATTCACTTGCAGCGGCGCGGCGAGTGAGGACGTCACTTGCGAGAAGTCGAGCGTGTTTGCTCCCTTTCCTGGTATGATGGCGTTGAGCGAAACGCCGACGGCATCACCGAATCTGAAGGTGTTCGCACCCAAACCCCCTTTCAACAGATCTCTTCCCGAAATCCCTGCTGTCAGCGTGTTCGTTCCCGCAGAACCGGATGTATCCAGTGTCACATTCGACCCCGTCCCTGCGGTCAGTCGGTTTGCTCCGCCAAAATTTGTTGAACCAATCACAATTTGAAACGCGTTCGTATCGTTGGCGTTGATGACGTACAATCGTCGATTTGTTGCAGACGCAAGCCACAAGTTGTCGTTCGGGTCATTCACCCCGCCACTTGTTGCCAGATTGACCTGCAGCGGTGCGGCGAGCGATGACGTCACGTTTGAGCAGTCGAGCGTATTTGCTCCCTTTCCCGGAACGATGGTATTGAGCGATATGCCGGTGGCATTACCGAATTTGTAGGTGTTCGTTCCCGAACCCCCTTTCAATACTTCATTTCCCGATATACCAGCCGTCAGCGTGTTCGTTCCTGAAGAACCAGATGTATCGAGTGTCACATTCGGCCCCGTGCCTGCTGTCAGTTGGTTCGCTCCTCCAACATTGGTTGAGCCAATCACAAGCTGAAACGCGTTCGCATCGCTGCCGTTCCCGACATACACTCGTCGATTTGTAATCAACGCAAGCCACAAGGTGTCAGTCGGGTCATTCACCCCGCCGAGTGTTGCCAGATTCACTTGAAGCGGCGTGGCAGGTGAGGACGTCACTTGTGAGAAGTCGAGATTATTTGCGCCCGTTCCCGGCACGATGGTGTCGAGTGAAACGCTGGTGGCATCGCCAAATTTGTAGGTGTTCGTCCCCGAACCACCTTTCAATACGTCGTTTCCCGAATTCCCTGCTGTCAGCGTGTTCGTTCCCGATGAACCGGAAGCATCCAGAATATCGTTGCCAGACCCGGCCGTCAGAGTATTGCTTTCCGTCCCGCCAACAACAGTCATGTTTGACAAAACCGTGTTCGAAGTCAGCGAAAGATTCAGATTCGCATTTCCTTTGTTGACTTGCTGAATGGCCGTTGTCCCAAGATTCAGTTGAACATCTGAACTCGCCGAAAAGTCCAGTTTGTCCTGGGCGCCAGCCCCCGATAAGTCATCGACGACGACATTACCAATCAGGTTCGTCGATACAAAGTCATAAGTGTTGTTTCCCGTCGCGCTGACAAAGCCTTGTGAGACATTACCCGATCCCGACAACGTGATTCCGCCGGGGATATTTGAAAAACCCTGATTGGTCGTGTCGATATGAACGGTATCGTTATTGTTACCGGTCAACACCGTGATTGTGCTGAAGGAAGCGAGATTTGCGGTTACATCGTAATCGGCCTGGCCGTTGATAGTCGTTAATCCAGCACCCTTCAGGAAAAAATCCATCGTAGGCGTCTGGCCATTGGTCAGATGGTATTCCAGGGTGACATCATTGGTCGCGGCGTTGGACGGATCTGTAACGACCAGCGTACCGAAAGAGGTGACATCGGCTGAAAGGTTCGTCAGCAATCGACGACTTTCCAGTACTTGAATATCCCCAAAAGATCGAGTTGCCTGAACTGAACGGCGACTGCGAGACGAATGAACATTGATTCGTCCCCGACAAACTTCGCGGAGCCAGCTAACTAGTCGCATTTCTTCAGCCTTCTCTTTTTCGTAAAACGATATTCGTCGCTCGTGAACATTTTTTGAATTGTCGAACCGATTAAGTCAAACGACGCAATTTCCTTGAACCCAGCAGAAATCACGGGCGCTGAGCACTCTATTTCACGGTACGCTGATGAATGATGATTGCACGAAATCATTCACGCTGCTCGAATGCTTGTCAACCTATGGGCCGCAAATACCCTAAGTCAACAGTCGTTTCGGGAATGCGATTTTAGCGAGATGCAAATGCATGAATACAGATCTCAACGTCTGCAATTCATTGATCATTCACGCGGCAAAACGTTTTTGATGAAGGCGATGGAGATTGGTTGGTCCAATCGACTGTGTTGTCGGATGAAAAGGGTTGCTACACCCTGCAGTTTGATGAAAGAATCCTAACCGCTTTTAAACCGAAGCTAACCGTCACGTCGTGGAACGGATTTCGGTGAAGTCAGAGTTTTCTTGAGGAAAACAGGTGCATGATGTTGACCTTAAGACCAACCCCTCGACTCTTCGCATGAATTCCCGAGGAGGGCCTTAAACTCGAAATGAAAAAAATCGTCGTGGTTAACCCACGACGATTTCAGTTGTTTTGGTCACGGGAATATTGGTCGTTCTGATAAAACGAGTTTGAAGCGCTTACATGAGATTCGCGTCAGAAGTTGGAAGCCTATCGAACCAGTTGTGGGTCGTCATTTTCATTGTTTTCAAAAACTGACGATGTCAAAGCCACCTATTTCGGTCGTTCCAGTGTCATTACCGGACCTGCTTCTGCCGCAGGTTCATCGGCCCGCTGTTTGGTTGCCTCTTTGGCATCATCAACCGAAACTGATTCCGACGAAGAAGAACCGCAGCCAACGAGCATAAGTAAGGCAAGTAATGACAGGCCCTTTATTGAGTTCATATCTATTCCTTTCTCTGAAGAGTCATTTCGCAATTTTCTGGTACAACTGAAAGCGAGGGCTAAAAATCGCTGACAACATGACCGTCGGCGGCCCCTGCGAGGTACTGTTTAAAAAGCACTCCATCGACGTTGATCGAGATCGCTCGTACTGCCCCATCACCCATCGCAAAGTGAACCAGTCCGTCGTGGGCCGAAGAGAATCGATACCAGGCAGGAGTGCTACTCAAACCATAGCCGGTCACCATCATTCCCGACCCGATCCAAGTATGTGCGTAATTAAGTGTCTTGGGATTTGTCGAAACCGGATCACCGACCGCTTCACCGAACAATAACGTGTTCGATGTCCCATCGAGGAAGTCTCCAAACCGATTTGGATGCCGCTTCAGAAAGGCTCCCTTATAAAGTTCAAATCCGGTGATGTCCGCGAAGTAGCCTGCTACCCCAAGGTAATTTGTCGGAGCAACGGGATCCCAACCGCTTGCAACTGAGCCGATTCGTGCCTCAATAGTCCCTGCTGTTCCGTTCAAGTATTCGTTGATGCGGGTAAAAAACCCTGATTGAGGCACCTTGGCGTTCGTGGACGGGCAGAGAAACCCGGGAATTGTATTCAATGAGGCGTTATAGCACCCATTGACATTGAACCAAGGGTTCTGCCCATACAATGTCACGTTGATCTGATCGTTCTCAAGAGTCGCATAGAGCGGAGCCTGATCGATAAATGGAAGCAAAAACACGAGAGGGCTGACATAGGACTGATTGCCACCCGCAGTAACAGAAACAGGGTCTTTGGCTCCGAGGTATCCAGATGGCATCGTGCCATTTGTACTTTCGAAATTATGGGCTGCGAGAGCAAGTTGTTTCAAGTTGTTTCGGCATTGCGTTCGGCGAGCGGATTCGCGTGCCTGTTGCACAGCCGGCAACAAAAGTGCGATCAGCACTGCGATAATCGCGATTACGACCAGCAACTCGATCAATGTGAATCCCGCGGGTGACAAACTCGCAGGATGAGACCTACGGGGGACTAAACGCTTCATAATTCGTCCTTTCATAACGGATGTAAAGTACATATCTGCAATAGAAACATGCCACACATTTACGCAACTTCGCGACACATTAAAATTTGCAATCTGCGTTCCGTTTGTGGAAATAATTCAATTTCATGAAAGACAGATGAAATCGATTTCGTTGTTTTTCACGGCAAATTAAGGTTCTGGCGTCATTCCAACGGAAAAGAGGGTTTCGGGAATACGAAGATCAATCGGCTGATCTGAGGAAGGGTGGTCAGATGTGTTTAGTATTAGGAACTCATCAAAAATGCATAAATTCTGTGCGAAGACTCATGACGAACTAATGCGAAATCCGGATGCAGTTACCCTGCAAGTACGGGCAACCTTTGACCGTCGTCCCAGCGAGAGAAACTGGCTTCAGTCACAGTAGCTCAGAGTTCTGAATCCTTTCCCGAAGTCGGGGCGCATCGGCGCCGTGGGCGATACCCTCGGCGTCCGAAATATGCTACGAAACGATTTCGGATGCAGTTTCCAAACTTGAGGAAACTATTTTCAACATTCCTTTGCTCGCGAGGTTTTGTTGTCGCACTTGGATTTGGCGGAATTCTTGTTTCAGTTTGATGCGAGGCTAATCGATGCTATTTGATGATGAGCCTGTCTCCACGAAGATTGGCCGAAAAATCAAGGGATTAACATCCCCGGCACGTCTGGTCTTCCGGAAGTTAAAATCTTGACGACGGAGATTGATTTTTGACATTTTGGAAATCAATTGAAAACGGTTTCCACTATTCGTCAAAGGGTGCCGTTTGATCCACGTAGGTTCCTTGAGTGTGGTCAAGGTGCCGTTGAGTCTTCTATGGTGAGATGTATTGTCAGGATTGTATTTTGTTATGTTTCAGCGAGCTTGAAATACTCGCCCACTACGCTGGAACGCCCAACTAACTATTGTTTCACGTAATTGGCCCAAATTGCGGAACCACCTGACTTGAGTGCTCGATTCGCAAGATGGGCCCCGGCGGCGGCTGAGACGCCTGCTTCGATCGGGGCCGTTGGTTTCTTCCTGCTTCTCATGCAATCGACCCAGTTGGTCAAATGGACCAGCTCACCGTCAGGTTTATCATAGAAATCAGCACCGCGTGGTCCCGTTCCCAGAATCCATTCGGATGCTTCGACTTTGGATTTGCGTTCCGGAATGACCTGGTATCCGCCACGATC
>JBAXBD010000152.1:0-10660 GCA_037142165.1 Schlesneria sp.
TCCAGCAGAACCAATATGACGCGAGAACTTTCCGCACGGTCATCCTCTCGTACACAGCAGGAGTATTGTCCGAAACGCGACATTCCTACTTCTCCAGCGATTGGCGCTGCGTGGAAGAACGAGTAGAAACCGCGAGTACGGCCGAACGACAGTTTGTTTGGGGCGTGCGTTATATTGACGACCTCGTTTGTCGCAATCGAACTTCAGAAACTCTCTATGCGCTACAGGACGCCAATTGGAGTGTGGCCAGCATTGCCGGCACCACAGGCGAAGTCCAGGAGCGGTATGCGTATTCGGCCTATGGGTTGCCTTTGTTTTTGAACAGCAGCTTTGGTTCTTCCAGTAGCACCTTCGCTTGGGAAACGCTCTTTCTAGCCTCTCATTTTGAAACGCAATCTGGGATGAGCTTGATGCGAAAGCGATTTCTTCATTCGCAGCTCGGTTCCTGGATCACTCAAGATCCATTAGGCTCTCTGGCGTCCATTTCCTTATATACGTTTCTAGACTCCGCTCCCAATGCTAGCGTCGACCCATACGGTACTGACGCATGCCGGGTAACAATTTACGCAGGCCATAATTATAATATCCATCAAATGTCGTTTTCAGACTACGGCGCAGTTTCAGCGGAGAGTTTTGATGAGGTTCTTGCCATGCCTTCTACAGACTTTATCGTACCAGTCGGTTGTGGAAGCGGCGTCGACGTAGATGACGACGGGAAGGTTGATAGTATTCAAGACCTGCTGAATATTAAATATCCATCTCACACGTTTACTCTCCCTCGATCCGAAAAGCTAGATGACCCAGAAGAAGGTCTTAAATATTCAAAAACCGGTCCCGTGCTCGCAAGTATCCTGAATGGAGTCAAATCCCAAATCAGCGGAAGACTATGTCAAGGGAAGCTCCCAAACGATAAGGCGGATTCCTCGGCTCCAAAGTGTGAATCTGTTCAACTAACGATTAAATGCGATGCCAGCATTAGGCGGATTCTTGAGAAAGGTCTGGTCGGTTTACCGGAAGAAGGACCCGTTCGCGACCTGTTTGCTGGTAACGAGAAGGCAAGAACGCAATGGATACGAAAATACGGAAAACTTTGTGATTACAGTGAGAAAATAACGTGCCGTAAACATGGGCCAAAGCTGAAACCGCCTAAGCAAGATGTACGAGATCGCCTTGATCGCATAAATAATCGGTAAATCGACGGACATCGTGTATACCCCAACGTAGAATCGCGGAGAATTAGGCTATGACAACTATCGGCGGTCAATCGTATTACTCTAGTCTTCACGCCTGTTTCATCGGCGTTACGGCATTTTGCTGTGTTTTCCTGAGATCCGATTTAGCATTTGGTCGAGTCTATTTTTTGCCAGGGGATGCTTTTTTTCATATTGAGATAGATGACGCAGCAGTGAAAGCTCTTTCCGAGTGGAAGCAAGGTCCAATGATGATGTGGTATGGGCCGCCCGCATCGTCAGCACCCGCTTTGGGAATTAGTGCGGGGTTTGTTAAATGCGAGTTAAATGGGTGCGATGCGGACCTCGTGGATCGGCTAATACGAATTCAAAATACTGTTCGTGAACAAGTTGGCAAAAGACTCGGTAAGAGACAGAAGGATAACGCACAGCGAGACTCTGTGCATTGTTTTATCTACGATGCGAAGTTCGAATATCGCAGATTTCGGCTGGGATTAAAGTATAGCGAACGGTGGAAGAGTTCATTCAAAATTGATGCATTCATGAGCAAAGGGCGAGAGGCGCGATTGTCATCTCTATATAAGCCGTTCGACGAAAGTCCAGAGATGATTGTCGAGGATTGGTTCAACCACGATCAGTGTCCTCAGATACCGGTTACTCTCCCTCCCGATGTGGAATGGGAGCTTCTCGGAAGGCCACTTAAAGAAGCAGTGGGTATCGACGTGGATAACGTCTATTTTGTGGTGGTGGCCAAGTCCGAACTGGCGAGAGTAATTCGACGACGCAAAGGCGCCTGGTTTTATGAAGTCTCAAAGGTGGGCCAATGGATTGTGAGATTTGACGGAGAAAAATGGATAAGGGATGAGCTTAGCGAAGGCAAAATAATTGAAAACGCGGACGAATTGCCCAAGTGACGCACCTTTCCGGAAATCTCAATTGCTCGGGGCTCAACGAAAAGATTCTAATCGCTTTTTCGAGCAACTACATCCTGGACGGCAATCGGCGATATGGATCAATTTTACGTCCTTAAACGTTTGATGTCATCACGATCGATCGTCAACGATGTCGGGCTGACGTACAATTCGTTCGGCCAGTTAATTTCGGATGCCCAGTCCCACAGCGGTGCCGTCGCACCGGGGACCACGCCGTTAGTGCAGTATGCTTATGCAAACGGGTCATCGAACACGATTCGTCCGACAACGTTGACGTACCCGAATGGTCGAGCGATCACTGTCAGCTACGGAACGACGGGTGGGATCAATGATTCGATCACCCGCGTCGATGGTCTGATTGACGGGTCGACGACCCTGGTCAACTACGCGTATCTTGGCCTGAGCGTCCCGGTCCAGACGACGTATCCCCAGCCGAGTATCCAATACACGCTGCTTGGTTCGTCCACGGGGACCAGTCCGGCGGGGGATATCTATTGGGGCTTGGATCAGTTTGGCCGGATCATCGATTCGCGGTGGCTCAACACGGGCACCAGCGCTGATGTCGATCGCATCAAATATGGTTATGACCGGGCCAGCAATCGGATCTGGCGTCAGAACCCCGTCGCCACCGCTGCGGGAGCTCAGTTCGACGAGCTCTATACCAACGACGGCTTACAGCGACTCAAAGACATGCAGCGTGGGACGCTGAACAGCACCAACACGGGGATCACCGTGCCGACATTTGAGCAATGCTGGACGCTCGACCCAACGGGTAACTGGCTCGGATTCCACGAAGCCACACTTGGCGGATGGCCATTAGACCAGTCCCGCACCGCCAACACAGTCAATGAAATCACGGGGATCACGAACACCACTGGGGGAAGCTGGGCAACGCCCACCTACGATGCCGCCGGGAACATGACGACAATCCCGCGCGTCTCGGTACCGGTCGGGCCATTGAACTGGGCGACCCTGACGAGCACCGACTGGTCCAATCTGACCACGGACCAATGGTCCAGCATGGACGTAGGGCCGTCATCATCCGGCACGGGTAACGCGTTTACAGCCACATACGATGCCTGGAATCGCCTTATTACGATCGCCGATGCAAGCACAGGTCAAACGGTCCAGCAGAACCAATATGACGCGAGAACTTTCCGCACGGTCATCCTCTCGTACACGGCGGGAGTCTTGTTAGAAACACGACATTCCTACTTCTCCAGCGAGTGGCGCTGTATTGAAGAGAGGGTAGGGACTGCGACCACTGCCGAACGACAATTTGTTTGGGGTGTACGTTATATCGACGATCACGTGCTTCGCGATCGAGGAACCGAACGGCTTTATGCTCTTCAGGACGTCAACTGGAACGTCACAACGATTGCCGACGTCGCGGGTGCAATTCAGGAACGATACGCCTACACCGCTTACGGAACTCCCGCGTTCCTCACGAGTATTTTTGGCTTACGTTCGACAAGCGGCTTCACTTGGGAGACACTTTATAGTGGGTATCGGCTCGATCGCTCCTCTGAAATCTATTCCGTTCGTCATCGTGCGTATCATCCATCGCTCGGTTGTTGGGTTTCACGCGATTTACTCGGGCATGACACAGATACCAATCTATTTCAATATTGTGCGGCACAGCCCTATCGTCGGCTCGATCCTTTTGGACAAATCTATCTAGACTTAATCACCGATATATATGGTCCGTTAACTGTTGTTGAGACATTCACGATTTCTTACTACAACTCACCTATAACAGCCACGGCCTATAGAGCCGCAAATGGCATGCAGTTTCTCGTTAATGACCAATCGGGCGAAGTCGTCGGCGAAACACTCCCTCAATTGCCTGACCGGGACACACCAACAATCAGAGCTACTCGGCCTGGAGACGTACTGGGGCCGCCAGAAGACGCTCTTGAACGCCTAAACCGTCTCGGCGACCAGTTTCAGATACATCAGTCCTTATGGTGCCCAATACTTGGGGGCACTGCTCGAGTCAATCGCCCAAGGCAGACGAATCGTCCGAGGCACTACCCGCGATCACAGTATTTCACTCCTCACAGGTATTGGCAACGCAATTCCCCAATGCAGACTACGCCGCCTGGTGACTCCAGCGGGATCGTGTTTAGGCGGACGCAAACCTCGACCAATGGCAGATACGATTATCGAATTGACGCTTATTACGACCAATATGGACGCTATTTGGGCGAAACTCATTGGACTACACATCCCTCGACAGGTTCGCCACATCCGATGCCACATTTCCACATGAGGAATATGTTATTCAATGATAATACTACCCCATTCTATGTTGGCAACAGCGCTAAGCCTAAGATCATGAATCCAGAAGCCGGAGGCTATTGGTTTCCGGGGCAGTTTCCACACTAAAGATGAGAAAGTTAAACGTAAAATGAACGCTGTTGAGGCATTTTATGTCGCTATCGAGAAATTCGTACCGAATTTTAGGCTTGACAACTGTCAAGAGTTTAATGAAATCACAATAAAAAAAACGGATAGTTTTGGTCTCGAAATGGGTTGCACAATCGTTCATTCATCGTCGATACAAATCGTCGTGGAGTTTTTGAATGTGTGGAATATTGAGATTTGTTTTGGAGGCGGTTCGATGGCGTTGATCGAACCTTTTATTGAGCCGTCGATAGCGTCGACTGCCGGGAGAGAATATTTCCAATTTTTCGACGAAATGACGAAAAGTCGCTGGTATTTTGAAACGATTCGCCTGGTTGAGGTAATCCCTGGGGGTAAGGAAAAGGGGTCAGGACTGAATGGCACTGCTGAATATGTGACTTGAGTTTACGTCGATTACCCTATATTCACATATCTTGGGTGACGCGCGTTCGCAGATTGTCGGGTGTTAAACTGCGTTTAAGAACATTGTCGCAGTAACAGCGCACAGCGCCACCCGCCCTCATTAAGAGGCCGTTGTAAAAGTGAAAAATCTCGATCAATTTGTCATGCGCCGTATGATGCCAGTTATATGCAGGGTCCTTTGTTCTGACTTGTCAACATTTCGTGCCTGCCGTCAGTTTGGCGCGAGCGACCTTTCGGGATTCTGCAAGTAATGCAATCGGATCCGGTCGACGTTTGACTGCGCGAGGCTCGACACGATTGGGGCGATTGCCAACACGATGGGATTGACCGTTGAGGATTCGCAGCGCAATCAGGCGTTCTCGATCACTGATCGAAACCAAAGGCGGGACACCTGCGAGGACCCACGTATTTGAGAGCATCTGGAGCGTTGCGGCGAAACTCAGTTCGCATGGTTGGCATTCGCATCCCAAGGCAGATTGCAACATCGACTGCCTGATCAGGTTGTAGGCCAACAGACCCGTCCAGAGTTCTTGCCTCACCCATTCGGGCGTTGTGCGGCGGAGCACATCGAGCTTCATCGTCGACTTGATATCACGCAGTTCGAGTTCCACAATCCAGCGACGACGATAGAACTCTGCAATGTCATCGCGTTTGTAGCGACGATGATCTCGTAGCGATGTGACCACAACCAACGATTCTGCGCGGAAGCCTGGCTTGTCAACATTCACTTTGATCTCGCGGACTTCAAGATGTTCGGGCAGACGATCATAGGTTTCCTGGTCGAGCCATTTCGGCCTTTGTGGTTTGGGCCAGGTAACGACATGGTCGCCTTTTCCAAGGCTCTTTCCCCGACTGAAGTCAGCGGTGCGAAACTGATGCAGGCGGGTGACGAACTGGACATCCAGTTCTTGCAGCAGCGCCAGCATGAACCAGCCGCCATAGTACCGATCCGCCAGCACAAGATCGCCCGTTTTCAGTTGATCAAATAGGGATCGGAACAATGCCGTTTCACCGGTTTCCTTCCCCGCATACGGTCCCAGGGCCAACGCCAAGACCATCCCTGTCGCCAGCGAGGTTAATCCCACGCCACGCATAATCGGAAATCCAAGTCCCTCTTCCTGACTCACCGGTTGCGGATATTCAGCCTGGTTCTCTTCGGTGTCTGGCATCGAAAATGTTGACCCGTCAACAACCAATACGCGAAAGCCATTCCAACGCCACTCGTCTGGTAAGGATTCCTCACACCGTTCGGCCAACCCGACGGTCAGTCTCTTGGCCACGCCCTCCGGAACCTTCGCTCGCGCTCGGCAATAGGCACCTGTATTGGTGGACGAGATTTTCATTCCAAGCAGTGCATAATACACAGCCACCCTCTGCACTGCCGCACGACAAGCCCGCTGCACATCGGTGAACAACGCTTGGGACAGCATGGCCCAGAGCGTCACACCCATCGTGTAGACAATTCCGACGCTATCGCCGGAGGCATCGTTCGCGTCCTGCGAAGCTTCCCCAAACGAAACACTTTCCGCTTCGAACGCCTCCTCAATCTGTGATGTTGTCAGCGCATCGGCAAAGGGCAAGCCTTTGTCCTGAAGTAGCGATCGTCTTACCAACTCAAATGATCTATCCGTGCCGTGACGTCCTGACGTAAAAAGCATGAGACCCTCCCTGGTCCAAGCTGCACAGCACGCCCAAGGAAGGTCTCACGCAAGGCGAAAGATAGGTCCAAACGGTCTCACCACCAATACCAATATCAATTTGTCGCCTGCCATTTTACATCAATGAACACGCGACGCACATGATCCATTCGCGTGCCCGTTAATTCTGTGCGCAGATCATCACATTACTTTGACTCAAATGGTTTTCGTGCACGACAACTTTAATTTGTCCCATGGTACAGCACACAGGAAATTCATCGCACTTAAAGCAACAGGCCACCACGTTTGACGTAAACTCAATCGGCGCATACGGCAGTGCCATTCGGGTCAGGACTCAATAAGATGCTGGAAAGCGACTTACCAGGGGACAGGTCCGTTATTGACGAAACAGACGGGCCAAATTGAAAACAAATGAACCTGTCCCCTTTGTTTCTCCCGCACATTATTCGACATTTATCACTGTTGGCGGGACATTGGTCGTCGTCGGCGCAGGTTCTTCGGCGGTGTTACTGGCAGACGATGTCACGGGGATCGGCGTTGCAGACGATGTGTTACTTCCGGTTACGGGTGGGCTAATCCTCGTTGGCTGGGGACTGCAATGGCTGGGAAAGTAGTCAATGTCACCCGTGTTCATACAAATACCGACACAATCGCGTGCCCACAACCGATTACTATAAAGCTCCAAAATGGCGATGAAACGAACGACCGTTATGTGCTCACTACTCGAACGCCCCAGAAGTGAGGAATGATATGGACCAAGAATTAACAGAAGCGCCACTTAATTTTCGCCGGTGTGCGTCCGCTAGTCTAGCGTTATGTGATTACACCGTTGCTGATTTATTGCAAGAAGCCGATATGGTGGCCAATCTTCCCCCGTCAAAGGACTGGATACCTGTATTCGCTAAAATGGTCGATGCATGCTGCAGGCGGGTGCCAAGGTGGATGTACCTGTCGGATCGTCTGCAGTACTTCGCGGACAGAATTCCTGAATACATTGTACAATCCGGTTGTCATAATGAATGTCTACTCGCGTTTAAGCATATGTTCATCAGTTTTTTGGGGGAGCGTCCTGTCCCACAAGAAGTGAGTGAAAGAATGTTCGGCGGCGGTGGGCTCGGCAGCGTAACGGATCGCGATGAATTGCTTTCAATTGCTCTTGAAGTCGAAAGTAGTGTCGCGCGACATGTGGGATGCGAGATGGTCATAGAAAAATTGTATCATGTTTGGATAAACCGCTTTGTCACAACGGCATGGAGTATTAGTATGTTGTTGTCAATCGTAAATTACACACTATTAGTCGGAGGAAGGCCAAAGATCTATGAACGCCGGGACTTTGAGACGGCGGCAACGGACGAGGCAATCAAGAAATTACATCTTCAAGGCGGATGGAACGACCTGGAAACGCTTTTATCGCAGAAGGGGCGAGAGTTTGTCGCGTCGATAATAATACAAGACGACACACCATTACGAGATAACACCTAAGCACTAAATCAGCGGCATCGATTATGGAACAATTCCCGATTAGCAGCTTAGACGCCCACAATGTTTGTTGGAGTTGCGTGTACGGATATAAGCTCGAACGTTGCGCATCAAGTCTGTCATTGTCTTGCATTTATGATTACGAGTGACGTTGGCATGGACGTCCTGCCAAGTTCGCTCGATTCGGTTGTGATCTGGACAGTATGGCGGCAGAAAGTGGAGAACCAGTCGGCGACCGTCAGGTGTGTTCAAGCAGGACTCAATCAATTGAGTCGTATGAATCGAGAAGTTGTCCAGAATGACATGGATCTTCCGAGCCTTCGGGTATCGCACCACCAGCTCCCACAACATGAAGACAAACAACATCGCATTTTTGTGATCACCCGCAACATAAATCAGTTCTCCCGTCCGTGCGTCCTGGGCACCGGCCAGATAGCGTTTCTGGTTCTTTCCGGGTGTGGCCACTTCCTTTTGTTGTCCACGGATCATCCAGTCTTGGCCGATCTTCGGATTCAAATGGATGTCGATTTCGTCCTCATAAACCGCGATTTCATCGGGGGGAAGCTTCGCGATCATGGCTTGAATCTCCTGCAAACGCTGCTCTTTTTCCGCTTCCGGCCAAGGACAAGCGACAGTCGGTTTCGGACGTCCCCGGCGAGCACCAATCTGTTGCAGCGCCTGGCTCATCGTCGAAAGAGCAATGAAAATACCGGTCCGTCGGGCCATTGCCTTGATCAGCAGTTCCCGAGTCCAAGTCGGGCGCTTCCACCCATACTGCTGGGGATCTCCCGCAACAACCTCAACCAACCGCTCAAGAAATTCTTCCGTGACTTTCCGCTCGCCGTTCTCACTGCGTCGATCAAACAGGCCTGGTTCTCCTTCCGTTTCGTATCGCTTCTTTGTGCGATAGACCGTATTCCGGCTGATCTTCAGCGTCCGAGAGATCCATGTTACCGTTTGGCCTTCCAACAAATGGATCACGATCAAATAACGCGTACGCAATTCTGCATCCAGAATCCACTTGAGCCGTTCACAAAATCGCTGCTTGGCGCGCGACGCTTCCTGAGAGAGAATACCTTCCATGGGGAACTCCTTCCTTGGTTTGGAGTTGTTTCATGCCTCCAAGGTAGGCTTTCCCCATGCTTTTTCAATCTCTTATGTTCGCCATGCCGCTCGCTCAACTATTCATGCCGCTGATTTAGACCACAAGTGTAATGTCCTAGGCGATAAAACACGAGAATAATAATAAAGGACGTGTAAGGCAAAGGGGTCAGGACTCAGTCAAATGTCGGAAAAACGTTAAATGGACATTTCACATTAAATTTCAACCCTTCGGGAGCGCGGGCTTCAGGTTCCATGCGACGAGCAACTGAACTGATTCGACGGTGTAGACCTCAGTTGCTGTTATTTTCGTTCACTTAACAAAAAGGGTTCCATCATGGCGACATTGGTGAATTATCATGGTCTTCAGGTTGTGAGTCCTGATCCGACGGGGGATGGCGGCCTGGCGATTCAGAATGATTTCAATAATCTGGTCCAGTGGAACCCGAAAAGCTCCTGGAATAACTGCGCGGGTCCGGGCGCAACGAATGATAGTACGCAAGATTTCTATCCTGGATCGCTTTGGACGAAGAAAAGGGGATAAGTCCAATAAATTAGGATTTGTTATGGTTGATTGTCTTTTTCGGGCGACCTCGGGGGCGGAATGTGGTTTCGAGTCCAGTTGTTTGGCGGTTGCCTCTTGCCATGACTCTGAGCCGAAGGGGCGGCCTCGGACGACAGAGGCTTGCACGGCTTCCGGTTCATTTTTTGTCAAGGCTCGGTTCACTCGCGTAACCCAGTCGTTAGGGCGCGGGATTGGCCATGGGAATAAAATCGGTTTCTCGTGGTGTTCTGTGGGATGCAACCATCGCAAAAGGCTGTTCCAAGTCCAATCCTCGGCCCATTCGACCATTGTCGGTCGCACAGCGTTCCGTTTGACATAAGGCAAAACCGTATCGAGATGATCATCTTCCTCGATGGGAAATGATTTGTAGGTTCCCTGATACAGGTGGCGGGTTCCGACGGTATGATGATGCAAGTGCCAGCGACGCACATGCGTTGTTGTTAACTGTTGCATGAAACGACCCAGGTCGCCACCCTTCAGCGGCCACAGGACCAGATGCCAGTGATTCGGCATGAGGCAATAGCTCAAAATGCGCACAAAGACTTCGGCTTGAGTTTCTGCCAGAACTTTTTCGAACGCGGCATAGTCAGCGTCATTCTCGAAAATCCGATCCCGGGCATTTCCACGGTTGAGTATGTGAAAGATCATCCCCCCCTGGCGCCTGGCGTGCTGTTCTTGGCATATCCCCTTTTCTATATCGTCGCCGGAGGATTTGATCGAAGCTGGAATTTCGTCTGAAAACCGAACCCCGCCTGACATGATTTCGACGGACCAATTTGCATTGCCGTCAACGGCAGTGGAATTCAGTTCGACGCAAACACGCCGAAAGATGTCAGAACCGATCGCACACTAGTCGAAAACGGCGTGGCACAAGCCGTAGCTGCGGCTTCCAGCCGCAGATCAAAA
>JBAXBD010000153.1:0-10621 GCA_037142165.1 Schlesneria sp.
ACATACTCTTTCAAACCCTGTTCTGTCGGAATCAGCTTCACATCACCGAGCAACTGAGCGTTTTCATTAAACTTGCCGACTGGGCGAAAATCAGCAGCGTCGAGCTTAACCGGCAGCCACTCGGCAATCGGACTTGTGGCGTATCCACCTGGCGCGAAATTCTGAAGTCCCCCAATCATCAAAAGCCCGGCCCCGTCTTCAAGCCTTGCGGCGAGCATCTTGAGAATTTCTGCTCCAAACCATTCGGCGCGGACATCTCCGATGACATAGACGTCGTAACGGCCTGGTAGAAACCACGACCGGTCGAGTTTGGTTTGACCTGCAAAACGACCCGTGCGAACTTCCTGGAAATCCAATTGAATCTTGTCAGCCCCATTCACCATCCGAATTCGACTTTGTTCGGGCCTCGCCGCCTGATCGAAATAAGCAACGTTTAAGCCCCCCTTCTTCACCGAAACAATGGTTTCGCGGCGGTTGTTTCGAGTGAGCAACTCGTTGTCGATCGGCTCGACTTGAATCGCAATCTTCAGTTCACCCGATGTGGCAGGAACAAAGGAAAGGTCAACGGGAATTGTTTCGGAATCGGATTTGATTTCAATTTCCCGGACGGTCTGTGCCTGCTGAGTCGACGGTGCTGGCTTGAAGACGCCAGATTCACTGATCCCCTTGCCCGACCGATCTTCGATCAACACTCGAACTCGAATTTTTTTCCCTCTAGCTCCGAGAGCTCTGAGCTTGCATCCAATTGGAACGAGCTTTTTCTCAAATACAATCGGGTCAACTCGCAGATCTTCGACTGCCAAGTCGAGTGAAGCGGTCGAAAGTGACGAGGCTCCATAGACCACGGCATAGACCGGTACCTGGCTGTCGCCCAGCTTCCTTGCGGCAGTCAATGGATCGGCGTCAAACGGCGGAACGGCTCGCTGCGCTCCATCCGTCAGCAAAATGAGTCCAAGCGACCGATGATCGCGTGTTTCTCGCAGGACGTCGTCCAGCACTTTTCCGAATGCCGTCTGATCGCCGGTTCCTTCTGTCAACGCAGGGTTGTGCGGTGCCAAGTCTCGATCAAAATCGAATTGCCGGACCTCGACCTTTTTTCCTATCTCTTTCCATTTCGGATCATATTTTGCCAAATCGGCTTTAGCCGCGTTAAATCGCGAGACACCACCGGGCATGTCGGCGGTATTCATACTGCGGCTCGTGTCTGACAGGACCAGTAATTGGACGGGATTTTCGTCAGTATCCGACTTCTGGATCGCGGGCCGAAACATGGCGAACGTCAACAAGAGCACTGCGAGCAAGCGAAGAATCAGCAGCAAACGGCCCTGACTTTTGGTCATTCGCCGCAGCTGGGCCCGATAGGTGACAATGACGAGCGCAACAAGCCCCAGGCTGGTGAATACCACCAACGGCCAGGACCAGATCGGCTCAACAAAGAATTGCATTGGTGCTCAACAGCTTCAAAGTCAGCGTTTTTGGAATATGTTAGTAACGCCGGGTACTTTGCCAGCGTCATCTACAAACAGGTGGGACCATTCAGAGTCTAGTCAACTGATGAATCTACCTGAATAGGGTCGTGACTTCGATTCCACCGACCACTTCGACGCAAAACAAAACACTTACACTGGAAACGAAATCGTTTTTTCGCCGCCAAAATTGCTGAATTACGATAATAGTTCCACATTCGAATTGTGGTTGTTTCCAGACAAGCCTATGATGACCGATTGGTTGCGGCGCAGTTGCTGCAACTTTATCTGTCACTTTCTAGTGATGGGTTGGCTGCATCCGTTGATGCAGTGCCAGAGGTTTTTTCAGGAGGCCCCTTCATGGGCAAGAAACTGTACGTCGGGAATTTGGCCTACGGAGTTACCGACAGCCAGTTGGAACAGCTGTTCGCAGCGCATGGTGCCGTGCAGTCGGCACAAGTGATCATGGATCGTGACACAGGCCGATCCAAGGGATTCGGGTTCGTCGAGATGAGCAACTCAGCAGAAGCCGAGTCAGCGATCAACGCTTTGAACGGAGTCGAAAAAGACGGTCGGGCAATGACCGTTAACGAAGCACGACCGAAGGCAGAAGGTGGCGGAGGCGGTGGTGGCCGTGGCCGTAGTGATTACGGAGGCGGTGGTGGTGGTGGCCGTCGCTACTAACAAATAGCAGTCCCCATGCAGAACAAGAGCCCGGCTTCGAAAGAAGCCGGGCTTTTTTGTGCAATCAGACAAGATTATGTGGATGTGAGGCATTTAAGTTAGGCCACTCCTTCAAGCCTAAGGCTTGCACGATGAGTTTTATCGATCACATCCTTGAATTCATCGCGTGTACGGATTTCAATACTGCGTCTGAAATTCACTGATAACCAAACTCTAGGACCAACTGGCTCATGAGCGCCGTGGTCTGGATTAATGCACAGGATCTCGTTTCGACACGTCTGTAGCTTCGGTCCGACAATCGCAAAATCAGGCCCAAAGATGATCAGAATCCGAGACGTCATTACCGTGAATGGCACTGTTAACGACTGCCGACTGACCGTGGACTATTATCCAGATATCGGTCCATCGGCCGTAGGGCCCATCATGACCGCCGAACTTAAAGCCACCAGAGATAAGCCACATGGCATCATCCTGTCGGTTGAGGTCCAGAATGACTGGCGCCGGAAGGGATATGAACTGAAATTCCTGCAGGCCATTTATGATCAGTGGATGGACCTGCATTTCGACGCAAAGGGGACGGGAATTGAAGAGTTTGTCGAAGCAGCGATCGAACCTTAGATTGCTGAGTTACCGATAAATAATAAAATCAGAACAAAGCTTGTTGGATCGAAGAAGAGACCTTCGGTCAACATCCATGCGAGATCAGAAGACCTGCCCACAAGACGAACTACACGTCTCGATCGAGACATTTTCTGACTTCTGCCAGAAATTCCGGGATTGTAAATGGCTTTTGAAATAGCTGTTTGAGGTGGACCCCATTGTCTAGACCACAAAACGACTTTTCTTAGATAGCCTGGCTCCAGCCAGGCCTGCCCTCCCGCGTGAGTGGGCAGCGTCGGAGCGCAGGTGAGCGCCAGCGAACCGGAGCGGAGACGATGCCCACTCACGCGGCCCGTCGCCGATCCCCTTCATACTCGAGGCTTTGGACCCGCTACCGCGACCTTGCCTCGATAAACGTCCCACGGTGTCTGGTAACCCAGGCTTTGATGCGGACGCTCCCGATTGAAGTTTCGAAGATACTTGTCCAACCCTTGGTGCAATGACTGCACCGTCCGATGAGCATGAAGGTAAATGTGCTCGTACTTCAGGCTCCACCACAAGCGTTCGACAAACACGTTGTCCAAAGCTCGACCTTTGCCGTCCATGCTGATGCTCACCCCTGCCGCCTCCAAACGGCTTGTGAACAACCGACTCGTGAATTGAACCCCCTGGTCGGTATTGAAGATCGTCGGACGCTGACGTGACAACACCTCGTTTAACGCGTCCATACAAAAACTTCCCTCCAGGCTGTTCGACAATCGCCATGACAACACGTACCGGCTGTACCAGTCGATCACCGCCACCAGGTACATGTATCCCATCGACATCGGAATGTACGTGATGTCCGCCGCCCAGACTTCGTTGGGCTGAGTGACCACACGATCCCGCAATAAATAAGGGAATTTCCGATGCTCCGTTGCAACATCCGTTGTTCGAGGCTTTGGATAAATCGCCTCCAAATCCATCAGTCGCATCAGTCGTTGCACACGCTTGCGATTTACCGCAAAGCCGTGCTGACCCAGCCACACCGTCATCCGCCGACTCCCGTACCACGGCGTCTTCAGGTATTGCTCGTCGATGCGACGCATCAGGCATAAGTTCTCCTCCGTTTCACCCACCGGGCGGTAGTACACTGTCGAGCGATTCAGTCCCAGCAGATCGCACTGCTCTCGAAGACTTAAATCGCAATCCGTCCATTCCAGACGTGATCGTCGGGCCTCAACCGACTCACTCCGCTTTTTTTTGAGCCACTCCAACTGCATCTTCAAGCGACCAATCTGCTCATACAACTCCGACGTCGAGCCCTCCTCATCCATCGTCGATCGTTTGCTTCCAGAACCTGAACTGAATACCCCTTCCACCCCTTCAAGCAATTGTTTCTTCCACTGATGAATCTGTGTCGGATGAACCCCGTGCTTCGATGCCAACTGACTGATCGTCTCAACTTCCTTCAACGCAGCGATTGCAACCTTCGCCTTGAAGGCCGCCGAAAACTGTTTCCGCTTGCGTGATCCCGAATTCAACTTTCAACCCTCCACTGAACCTGGTTTCTATCTTAATCAGTGGTCCAGTTTTTGGGGTCCATCGTAGCTATCAACAAATCGAATTTGCTTCCCCGCAATTGTTGGACAACATTACCAACGAGCTTCGCTCCTGCGAAATTCACGTCGACGATGACCCCATCTGAATTCAGATTGAAGTAACTGAAAGATGCAGAGTTGAAGAGGTCAATGTGACGTTTTAAGCCCGCTTCGATCTCTTTTCTTGCAGCGCAGAGTTGCTCATTCTGTATTTCGATCTCGATCTCACGAACCTGCAACTCGTGTTGCAGCCATCGCAATTCTTCTTCCGAAAGGTTCTTGTCAATTTTAGGATTTTCCTGCAATCGCATTTCAGCGGCACGTCTCAACAAAACGGGCTCGTTTGCGGAAAGATTCATTTCAAATTGACCATTCCTTACCCACGAGTAGCGAACTTGCGTTTGCCTCGACTTCCCAAGCGAGTAAGCGAGTACGAGATACATGAACTTGATTAAGAAACCGTCAATATGGTTGCCTATCGTTCGACAGTGTATCAGACGAATGGCAAAATGTTGAATATGTTTCAATTTCAACGACAGCGACCTACACAGGGAACGCAATGCCTCCAGGGTCATTTATTTAGAAATGCTGTAAACTCGCGGTTTTCGATCGCGTATCTTCCGTGAAAACGCTGAGCACCCCTGGATAACCGAGAGAGAAATGGCAGAAGCCCAAGACGATGGAAGCGAACAATATGTTGCCGGGATCGTCGAGAAAGAACGGGAGGCCCGACTGCACGCATCCCTTCTTTCAGCCATCGCAACGTCTTTTGAGTGGGACATCGAATCGGACGAGTTTGTGCGGCATTTTTCCAAGGAACCCGCATTGCCTGCCAATCGTGACCTGCCTGTATCGTTGGCACAGGTGCGAACGGTGGTCCATCCCAATGATCACAGCGGATTTGATGCGGCATTCGATTCACTGTTGGCAAACGGTTCTGATTACCACAACCTTTTCCGAGTCATCAGACCGGATCGCACGATCGTATGGCTCGAGGAATGGGGGCAATTAGAACGGGACGGTAATGGCTCACCACAAAAGCTCTCAGGCTTCTCGATCAACGTGACCGACAGAATGCGGTCTTCCGCAGAATTAATCGAACAAAACCGTTTCTTACATGCCACCACTGATGCGGTTGGCGATGCCCTTTTCGTGAAAGATCGCCAGGGGAGATATCTCTTCGTCAACAAAGCGGCTGAACAGACAGTTTCCACGAAAGCCATCGATATCGTTGGGAAGGACAACAACGCTTTCTTCCTCCCGGAAGATACTGAAAAACTTCGGGAGTTTGACGAAAGAGTGATACAAACGAAAACCCCCGAAACGATAAGGATCATCGCCAACCTCAACGGAGTCCCTCGTAGCTTTGAAATCTTCAAAACTCCCTATTTTGATGACCAAGGAATTGTCGCCGGTGTCACGGGCAAGTGCCGTGACATTACGGATGACTTACGAATGGAAGATGAACTGACGCAATTATGGAACAACGCGATTGACCTCCTCAGTATTGCCGACACGAAAGGACACTTTGAGAAACTGAACCCTGCATGGAGTAAATGCCTGGGGTGGTCGGTCGAAGAGTTGTTGAGCCTTCCGTGGTTGGATTTCGTTCATCCTGATGATGTCGATTCCTCTTTTGAGGCAGGTCAGAAAATGGTGAAGGGTGAGCCGATTATTGGTTTCGAAAACCGTTATCGGTGTCGAGATGGCTCCTACCGATGGCTGTCATGGCATACGATCCCTCGAAAATTGGATGGTGGAGGATACTGCTTTACGCGAGACGTCACGGAAAGCAAGCAAGTCGAATTCGCGCTAAGACAAGAGCGTGATTTTCTAAGGCAGATTCTCGATGGCCTCGCGGCATTCGTCTGTGTTCTTAGACTCGATGGAGCAATCACGGAAGTGAATCAGCTCGCTTTCGCGTCGATCAAAAAGTCGCCGCAACAGATTGTTGGAAGAAAGTTTTCTGAGATCGGGTGGATTCACGAAACGTCCGTAACACCAGTGGACATGGCGATTGAGGCCGCAACTCGCGGAATCGCTTCACGTTTTGAAGTTCATACCGTCTTCCCCGACGTTGGCGACCGCGAAGTCGATGGTGTATTCAGCCCGCTGAGAGATGTTTCAGGAAACGTGGTCAACGTTTTAGCGTTTGGAGTTGATATTTCAGATCGAAAAAAACTTGAATTGCAACTTCAGCGATCACAAAAAATCGAGGCATTGGGACGATTGGCTGGTGGAGTTGCCCATGACTTCAACAACTTTCTTACGGTCATTAATGGTTATGGTAGTATCGCCCTGGCGGAAGTCTCGCCGAATTCCCCGATGTACGAATACCTTGCAGCGATCATTCAGGCGGGTGAAGGCGCAGCCGATCTTACCAAACAATTACTTGCGTTCAGCCGCAATGCGGTTGTCTCATTGACGATCGTCGATCTGAATCAAATTATTAAAGATACGTTGAAGTTGATCCGTCGATTGATTCACGAGGACATCGCTCTTGAGGATTCTTACGAGTTCTCATCCGTTGAAATTAAAGGGGCGAAAGTTCAGATCGAACAGGTCGTTATCAATCTCGTACTCAACGCCAGTGACTCCATCATAAAACAGGGAAAAATCCGGGTTGAATCTCGAAAAGTGACCCTCACTGAAGGTACGAATTCCGAATTTCCGACTTTAAAACCGGGTGACTACGCTCAACTTATGATTTCTGACAACGGATGTGGGATGAGTGACGATACGAAGCGGAAGATATTTGAACCGTTTTTTACGACGAAGGAACCAGGTCGAGGCACGGGACTCGGGTTATCTGTTGTCCACGGCATCGTGACGCAATGTGGAGGTGCCATTTGGGTCGAAAGCCAGCTGAATATCGGCACCACCTTTAAGATCCTCTTTCCGATCGTAAAGCGACCTGAATCAACCAACCAGGCGATTGAGCCGGTGCACGATGTCAACGGTAAAGAAACGGTGTTGCTGGTAGAGGATGAAAGTAAAGTCCGCAAAATCGTACGAATAAGCCTGGAATCGAAAGGATATCGGGTCCTCGAGGCGTCCAACGCATCGGAAGCATTAGAAGTGGCTGAAAAGCATTCGCAAACGATTGCGTTAATGCTGACAGACGTTGTCATGCCCGAAGTCTCGGGACCGGAATTAGCCACTACGATTAGGCGACTTTACCCGAACATCTCAGTGATCTTCATGAGCGGTTATAACGAAGATGAGGTCCTGAGGTACGGCATCGTCAAAAACCAGGAAATCCTCTTCAACAAACCGTTGGACTTTGCGTTGCTGGCAATCAAAGTACGCGAGGTACTCGATCAGAAACGTCGGCCGGCGACAGTGACACCGTCATAGCCAATCTGCAGCCGGCTGAGGAAGCCCATATTTCATTGAATATTGTAGTTCCGAAATACTCGGAAACAAATGACCCAGACTTCATTTTCCGTATCGATCGCGGTAACAGAAGACTCGATCTTGAAAACGGCTTTTGAGTTTTGCCTCATTCAGCGAGAAACCGGTGACCAGAGACTTCAGATTTCGCAGAGTTATTCAACGTATCGGGTTAGAGCCGCAATGAACTGTCATGGAATTACCGAACTGAACGGTTCATGACGTCGTCGAAGGGTTTTCTTTTTGAATGGTCGCAGTCATCATGCTCATGTGACTTCGCTGGATTGAGTAATTCACTCCCTGCGAAACTCGATAACAAAATGGTTGATTTCACGGAAAACAAGCCATTTCTCGGGGGACTGCCTTCGAAATGATCTCTTACTTTTTCGCCTGATGCAGTATTTGAAATTTTTTGTGAGGACTCAGATTTTCCATGTCGAAAGGTAACGTGCTGATCGGTCAGTCGGGCGGACCGACTTCTGTGATAAATTCCTCGCTCGCCGGAGTGGTTGATGCCGCAAGAAAAAGTGATCGAATTGGTCGAGTTTTCGGCATGCGGTTTGGAATCGAGGGGGTCCTGAATGATTATCTCGTCGACCTTGGGAGCGAATCGCCGGAAGTCCTGAACGGACTTCGAACGACTCCTGGAAGTGCACTCGGTTCAAGCCGCCTGAAACTGAAAGACGAACATTTTCCTGCCGTCCTTAAGCAACTACAGAAGTATGACATTCGTTACTACTTCATGATTGGGGGCAATGACACCATGGATACCATCCACCGTGTCACAATGTACGCCAATGAAAACGGTCACGAAATGACTGGTGTCGGCGTTCCCAAAACGGTCGATAATGATCTGCACGGTACCGACCACACTCCGGGTTATCCGAGTGCGGCTCGATACGTCGCCTTAAGCGTCTTGCAGGCAGGTATTCTCGCCCGAGACATGCAGAAAGTCGATCAGTTTGTCATTTATCAATCAATTGGCCGCAGCGCGGGTTGGCTACCTGCTGCCGCCGCTTGTGCTCATGCCACAAACAAGACACCGCCCCACGTACTGCTGTTGCCCGAACGGACGTTTGAACGTGACAAGTTCTTATCGGCCGTGGCTGAGGCTCACAAAGCCTTTGGATTCGTCAGCATCGTCTGTGGCGAAGGAATTACCTACGCCGACGGGACACCTGTCAGCGTTTCGCAGACACGTGACAAGTTTGGCAACGTCGAATTCGGAGCGATGGGTGGAACAAGTGCCGCCATGATGCTGCATCGCTTGATCTGTGACGAATTTGGCTGGCGAGGCGAATTTCAGGTGACAGAATCGTTGCCGATGTGCTCGGCCGACCGTGGTGTGAAACTCGACTTTGACGAGGCTTTTGCCTGCGGTCAACAGGCGGTCAAACTGGCAACCACTGGTGTTGGAGGCGTCATGGTTACGATGAATCGACGGAATCAACCTCGCGACAAATACGAAATCGATTTCGGAACGATCTCACTCAGTGAAGTTGCCAACCACGAGCGACCCATGCCAGACAGCTTCATCACGTCAGACGGTTTCGGAGTCACCGACGCATTTCTGGACTATGTCTCGCCACTGATCGGAGAATTGCCGACGTATGCGACGCTGGTAGCAAACCGGGCGACACCGTAACAAAAACTCAATTACTACGAAGGCAATAAAGGAACCTGCACGTGTTTTTAGACCGATCACCTTATTCCGAATTCAACCTCATCACGGATATGGTCGCTGCGGCAAATGTGATCCGAACATTTGACACGTCGGTCGTTAAAAAGGCTGCCGCAGAAATCGCCTCGGTCGGAAAGTTATTGATTTCCGGTGAAGGTTCAAGTCGCATGTTCCCTGCGAAAAGCGCCATCACACATGCGCGACAAAAAGGATGGCCTTTTTCAATCGCCACCGAAGGGGGACGACAATCGCAAGAGTATCGTCTGAACGATTGGGCCGTACTCGGTGTGTCAAACTCAGGTCGCACGGCCGAGGTCATTCGCCTGTTCAATACCCTCAAAGCCGCAGGCAACCGGCATCGATACAGCCTGACAGCAAGCCCTGCGTCGACACTCGAATCCCTTGCTTCCAGCGGCCACGTATTGAATTGCGGAAAGGAAGGTGCTGTTGCCGCAACGAAAAGCGTCGTCGAACAAGCTCTGTATTGTCGCGCCATCATCGAATCAATCGCTGGCGAAGAAACACTCGCAGGACGTTTATCGTCTCTGGCGGATCAGTTCTTGGCCGCACTCACCCTGCCTGTTGATCACGAAATCGCCGAAAAGGTCGCACGGGCGGGCTCCGTTTACTTCGCAGGTCGAAATGACGGCGTTGCCGAAGAACTGACATTGAAAACTAACGAGATCACTCGTAAACGAGGCGATTATCTCGAAGGAACCTATGCCGTACATGGGATCGAAGAATCGATGCAAGCGGACGACGTTGTTGTCTGGATCGAACCCTTCGAAGAATCTGAACAAAAATTCTACGACGTACTCGTCAAAGGTGTCGGCATGACCGTCATCGCCATCGCGTCACGACCAACGTTGTTTCCGACAATCCAAATCCCTGACGCTGGCGACCTAGCCAGTTTCGTCCAACTCGCCGCAGGCTGGAACCTGCTGGTTGAAGCAGGCCTGCA
Organism: Schlesneria sp.; assembly: GCA_037142165.1. GTDB lineage: Bacteria > Planctomycetota > Planctomycetia > Planctomycetales > Planctomycetaceae > Schlesneria. The sequence goes on from JBAXBD010000153.1 coordinate 10,366, forward strand.
ACTCAACATCAACATCGACAAACCCCAACGAGCCCGAAAAGTCGGCAACGAATTTTAGTGCTCGCGTTCGGGATTGAGGCAACGACCGAATGCACGTTTCCGCCGGTGTCGTTCTTTGTGCTCGCGTTCGTGTTTGAGGCAACGAACGAATGCACGTTTCCACGGGTGTCGTTCTTTGTGCTCGCGTTCGTGTTTGAGGAGACGAACGAATGCACGTTTCCACGGGTGTCGTTCTTTGTGCTCGCGTTCGTGTTTG
>JBAXBD010000154.1:0-10468 GCA_037142165.1 Schlesneria sp.
CACCAATGGCTCGCTGTAGATCAACGGGGTGACCGCGATCGACAACAACAAGCTGGACGGCATTCACGTGAACTTCGACACGGTAGCCAATGGTGCGATCCAGATCGAAGGCCCGACAGACGTCAGCAACAATGGAAATAACGGGATCAACATTACTCTGCTCAACACCAACCTCGTCAATAACTTGAACTTTGGTGGTGCAACCATTGTCGGCCTGACACTGACCGACAACCTTGCCTCACCTCTGGATGGTTGCCTGCCAGCTCCGGTAACAGTCGCACTGAATTCGCTGGGCAATGTTCCTGTCAACGCATTAACGATCGACAAGATTACGGCATCGGGTAACGCAGGCGACGGAATCCTGATCACTGGAACCAACTCGAATATCGCCGCCAACGGATCGTTCATTACTAACAACGTCGTCTCTGGCAACACGAGCAACATCGTCACAGGCAGCGGTGGTGATGGTCTTCATTTGAACTTCCACTCGGTGACGGCAGATGGCCTGGTCATTTCGAACAACGGAATCCAAAGCAATGCGGGTAACGGGATCAACCTGGAACTGTTCAATTCTCCAATCAACAACTTGACGATTACAAATAATAACGGCGGGATCAACGGTGTCGCCGGAACGTTGAACTTCGATTACATCGCCAACGGCCCGCTCAATCAGATGCTTAACACCTCCACGGCCGGGATCAATATTGCAAATGTCACACTCAACCTTGCACCGTCCAAACAGTACTGGCGTGCAGATCAAACATTTACTCCGATCGGGACATATGAATTCTTCCCTGCCGCACCAACGGACGTGACGGTTGGATTGGATTCAATTAACGGCGTCGCCATCACACCCGGTAATTACCCTGTTCAAGACACAAGTGGGAATGTCCTTGCTTACGGTGGTGTTCCCGTCGACTCTCAAACATTGAGCTTCGGGTTCAACAACTTTACACCAGCGGCGTTTGCCTTCGATTACTTCCTGGCTCACGGTCAGAACAGTGCCTTTGGAAACACAATTAACACATCAATCGTGGGTGCGACTGGCAACATCACGCTGACAGACGGTCGAAAGTTCGCCGGAGTGATCAAGAATATCAATGGATTTGACCAACTCCAGATCAACCAGGTCCTTGCCGCAAGCGTACCTGGCATCTCTTCGAACGGTCTCGATGGAATCCGGTTTAACCTCAATAATTCGAGCCTTACGAACCTGAACGTCAGCAATAACACAATCAACAGTAACGGAACCAGTGCCGCCCCGGGTGCAATCGGTCACGGGATCGAATTCACCGGTGCCACGGGGGCTGTCGTCAACAGCGACATCACCAACGCTGTGTTCAACGCGAACACGATCAACAGCAACACCGGCGATGGCATTCGGTTAGTCAACCCGACAACTGTTGGTAATACCATCAGTGCTGTGTTCTCGGGCAATACCATCGACCTGAATAAGGGGACTGGCATCAACCTGTCGCTGGTTAACGGAGCTCAGAACCTGCGAGCAAGTTTCGCATCAAACACGATCTCGCAAAACGCGGGTGGTCCCGGTGTCAACATCAAGCTGGCTGACAACCGCAATATGACAGGCGGGTTCGACAGCAACACCATCAATTCTAACGGAGCCCAGGGCGTGAATATCGTCACGGGAGTCAACGGTGTGGTGACGAGCAACTTCACCGGAAACACGATCAACGGAAATACAAGCGACGGAATCAACATCAGCTTGAACACCGGTGGCCATTACGAAGGGGCTCAGTTCTACGGCAATACGATCGGAACAACGGCTTCGCGGAACGGTGGATTGGGTGTTCGGTTGACTGTACCTGATCAGGCTTCGTTCAACTGGAACCTGGGTGACCTACAGCAGGCCTCCAACCTGATCACAGGCAACACCGATGCGGGTGTTGGCATCACCATGACCGGTGCATCGACCGGTACGCTGAACGTTGCAAATTCCTCCTTCAGCAATACCATCAACGGCGCAGACCAGAACTTCAACGGCGAAGGTCTGAACGTGAATATGCAGGGAAGCTCGATCCTGACCGGTCGCATCGTGAAGTCTAACTTCACAAGCAACGCAGGGGACGGTGCACTGTTCACAGTCACCGGCAATAACGCAGGACTCTTCGCTCAACTCGACAACTTTACGGTTGGCGGTGCGACGACGGCTCTCGGTAACAACTTCTCCAACAACGGAGGTAACGGTCTCGAATTCTTCCGAACCGCTAATGGTCAAATCAACAACGTTACCATCCAGAACAGCGTTTTTGACAGCAATCAACAAAACGGACTCGTCATCAGAGCTGCAAACCAGTTCCGAACAGACACCTACACGATCAACAACAACGACATGTCCAAGAACAATCAGGATGGCCTGCTGTTCGACGTACGTGCTGACGCCAACATCTCGGCGAACATGAACTTGAATACGATCCAGAACAACGGAGCAAACGGTATCCATCTGATTGAACAATCGAATGCATTCGTTGATCAACGTGCTCTGACGGGTACATGGACGCAAAACTTGATTACCAATAACAAGGCGAACGGGATCGCGCTCGATGGCGGTATGAACAATCTGCTGATCGGAGATCCGACCGATACAACGCTGGGCAACGTGATTGCACAAAACACGTTGAATGGTATTGAGGTCTCGGGGTACGGAACTCTCGACATTGGCAGCAACATGATCACCGAAAACGGCACGCTGGCGAATCTGAGTACCGCCGCCGAGAATGCAGGGGTGCTGATCAACGTCAACCCGTATAGCACCATCACCATCGAAAACAACCTGATTTCCAACAACTTCGGCGACGGCATCCAGCACCAGCTCCGTCAAGGTTTCGATGGCTACCCATCTCAATTAACAATTCATGATAACTATATCACCAATAATAGCGGCCGCGGTATCAACCTGATCAACCGGATTGACAACACATTGCAGGCCGACATCTACAACAACTTCATCTCGGCCAACAAACTGGAAGGCGTGTATGTGGTCAACACCTCGTCAGCCGACCAGGCAATCTGGGCATCGAGTACAACTCCGCTCCTTGCAGATGGTTCAATCGGTCGTAGTCCGGTCATGGAACTTCGATTCGTGAATAACCAGGTGATTGGCAACGGTCTTAATAGTACACTTGGTGGAACTGGCCTCGTCATTCGGGTTGGAACCAGCGATGGCGGGTTCGGGCCGAGCTTTGCTGGCGGCTTTGCAAGCGGTGGCACTCAACTTGCCGAAGGGGGAAGCCCGATCGGGTTATCGAGCGGATTCGGTGGCGTGACCGCTGTTGTTGACGACAACCGGTTCGGCGGAAACTTCGGAAACGACATTCTGTTCCATTCGTTCGTCTCGACGGTCAATCCCATCACGGCAGCGGGAACGTGGGATAACACCCAATACACCGTCAACGCCTATCAGAGCGATCCGCTGTCTCGATTTGACCTCTACTTCCGAGCGAACATCACCGACACAAATTCGGTCGATACAAACGGCAACTCGATCGGTGCCTTTGGACAACGAAACCCAGCGTTGGCCGCCTTCTACACCGACGCAGATGGGGTCTTCAAGTCGCGACTCAACACCATCACTGCTCCGAACATCGCTGGTCCCTTCAACAATGCTGCACGGGCACGAAATGCAACGAGGCTTGCAGCTCGTATCCCGTTCTACAGTGCACCGAACTTTGGGCCAGGCCAACAACAACTCTACCCAGGTATGGGCGAAAGCACATGGCGTGTTAGTTCCGACAGCCAGAATATCTTCCCGCGGGACAACTCGCCGTACAACACCACGAATGACGCCAATGGCTACACCCTGCCGTTCAACGGAAGCAACGGCGAGCTGCCATTCGGTTACGGTACCTTCTGATCAACGCCCAATCGAGCAACTCGCTCAGTTGGCTGACCAGATCACATGATGACGAATCAAGGGACCGACCCAACACTTTGGGACGGTCCCTTTTCATTTGAGTTTCTTGCTCCCAAGCCCCGCGTTGGATACTCCGCTTCATCGGCCGCCGATCAGCTTTCAACCCGTCGAGCAATCGTGCAATATGAAAAGCTCAGGCTGGAGTTTTGCGACAAACCCTCTCACTTCAATGGCAACAGCTTAATATTCTTATACCAGCAATCGCTGCCATGATCCTGTAATCCAAAATACCCACGGCGAGGATGAGTCTTATAAGCCACATCGAACTTGTGCATTGTTCCATCAGGACGCTTGTTCGGTTCAAGCCATTCGTCAAGGTCAATTTGATTGACCTTCTCACCATTCAATTCGATTTCAAGACGGTTGCGGTCGCTGGTGATCAGGATCTGGTTCCATTCACCGACCGGCTTCATCGCGTTCTTCGTCGGTTTGACGAGATCGTATATCGCACCGGTATCATGAAATCCTGCCGTCGTTGTGTCATCGAGTGCGATCTCAATTCCGTTAAAACCGACATCCTTTCCAGGTCGAGGCGTCAAGGGAAACGTTCTCACAAAAACACCACTGTTACACTTCTTCGAAATCCTGAATTCGAGTGATAGCTTGTAGTTCTCCCATACCTTTTCGTGGACCAGCATATAGTCGCACGGATGCGGATTGAGGCTTCCGTCTTGAACGTGTGAGTCGGCCAAAGACTTTTCCTTGGGTGACATCCAACCCTTAGTCGTTTGACCATCAAACAATAAGATCCAGCCATCTTGCTTTTCTTTTTCAGTGAGGATGTTGTCAGCAGCAATTGAGAAATTGCCTGCCGCGAGTGCAAAGACGATGACGGGTACGCAACAACGCATTGATGAACTCCGAATTAAGTTAAGACTCGTGAAGCATGACACGAAGTGGAGTCAGTTCGCAATTGACCTGAAACTCAAACTCCAATGCGGAGGTGGGGGTGAGAGACGAGTTTGATTCGGCACCTCAAAGTGACCAACCGGCCCGGTACTCCTTATGGACAAACTGATTCAATTCGGGTGCGTTCTTCACTTTCAGGCTATCACTGTCCCATTCCAACCGAGTACCAGGAGCACGCAACGACAAGACGCCCAACAAGATTGTTTCCGTCATCGGACCGGCATAGTCAAAGTTGTCCACAGGACGCTTACCACTTTTTAATGCCTGATACCACTCTTCGTAGTGACCGGGAGATCTTTCCATCGTCTTGGGCACCGTCCGGGCCTGTTCCAGTAACGACCCCGGGAGAAGCTGAGGCATACCACCATGGGATGAGTGAAACAGTTTACCTTTTCCCCCCACGTACAAGACACCGTTATCAGGAAGACGCTGACCGCTCGACATCTCAGATGGAGTGGCTGGCATCAAGCCACCGTCATACCAGGTCATTTTGACCGGCGGCAATTTGCCTCGTGCCGGGAATTCGTAAGTGATAATCGCCGCAATTGGATAGCTGTCAAAATTAGGCTTGTTTTGGTCAATGAACGATCCATCAAGAGTGGTTCTCGCTTCAACCGTGGTCGGGGCGCCAAGATTCAGTGCCCAGACAGGATGGTCAATGATGTGACAACCCATATCACCCAGCGCACCCGTTCCGAAATCCCACCAGCCTCGCCAATTATGAGGCGCATAAGCCGGGTGATAGGGCCTCTCACGGGCCGGACCCAGCCACAAATTCCAATCCAACGTCGCAGGGACTTGTGGCGTATCCGTCGGTCGAGCGATCCCCTGTTTCCACAAGCGCCCCGCGCGGTCCGACCAGACATGAACCTCGCGTACGTCACCGATAACCCCCGCTTGAATCCATTCATTCGTCAGCCGCGATCCTTCCGAAGCGTGCCCCTGGTTGCCCATGGAAGTCACCACCCCGGCCTTTTTCGCGGCCAGAGTCAGTTCGCGACATTCGATCAAAGTATGCGTCAACGGCTTCTGGACATAAACATGTTTGCCAGCTTTGATCGCTGCCATGGCCGCAATACCATGAATATGGTCAGGAGTCCCCACCGTAACGGCATCAATGTTCTTCGCTTCCTTGTCAATCATCTCCCGAAAATCTTTATACCGTCGGGCATTCGGATGTGCGTTAAATGTTCCGGCTGCGCGAGCCTCATCGACGTCGCACAGCGCGATGAAGTTGGCTCCCAGTTTGGTGAATGTGGCAATGTCTCCACCTCCCATTCCACCGCAGCCGATTCCTGCAATGTTAGGGCGTTCGGACGGTGCAGTTTGCCCGGGACCACCAAGCACATGCCGCGGAACAATCATAAAACTGAACGCTGACGATGCTGCGGCGGCAGATGTTGCTAAGAACTTGCGACGCGAAGGCGGCGTGGCGTCTGGCGAAGTACTGTTTCTGTTCGTCATCAGGATTCTCCGCATCTCAAAAGTTGTTCATTCACGGATTCGAAATTGAGTTGCTTGATGCCATGTGTACCGACGAAGGGAGCCCTACGATAACGGCCTCGGCCCCGTTCAATCAACCAACGCTGATGTGAAATGATCCGTTTGTCGATCAACTGCGTTATGAAGAACCGAGGCTATGGTTACGCCAATCTTCTAAATTAATGTGCTACTGCTTGTCCGCCTCCGGTCAAGCAGTGCTCTTTGACCTTCAGAAGGCGAACTCACCGCATCTCGGAAGATTCGATTCAGTGGCAAGGGATTCGCCCGTTAAATTGGGAAGGAAGTGGAAAAACATGTGGGAATTACTTTGGAAAGTCGCACACGAGAAATCGATCGGAATCATGATTGGTGCAGCCTTTGCGATCTTCACAGCGTGGCTCGCATCATGGTGGCGGCGACGGCGTGAGATGCGCGAAATCCATCACGGACAACAGTTCCAACAGTTGGAATTCATCTATGCTTTTGTATCAACAGGTAACGACGGCCGTCGTCGGCTGGTGGTGCGAATGATCGGATGTTTGCCGCTCAACTTGTTTGTCGCCAAGGATGCAATTCGTTCGCATCTGCTGGGGCTGACTCGCGATTCGGTTGAAGATGAATTGAACTCGGTTCTCGCGATGGAAGGGAAACTGGGATCATTCGTATTACGCGAGCTGCACGGACACTTGAGAACCTTGCTGAAGGAATCAGGGAATCGACGTGAGTGGTGGGTGATGGCTCCGATTCTCGAAACCTATCGCCCCCTGCAATATGTTGCGCCGACAGTCCTGTTGATACGCAAAGACGACTTAGAACTGTTTGATTCATTCGAATCGTGTCAGGACATCCTGGTTCATCACGGTTCGGATGCCGCAAAAATCCTGACGTTGATGGAGGTCTATCGCAAATTTGGTAACCAGCAACAGACGCTTGCCAAGGCTCGTCGCGAAGGACGTTCTACTCAGTATCTGGAAGAAATGTGGATGCTCGATCTTTGTCTATCGACAAACTTCGTTGAGCCGACCAGCGACGAAGTCGAAGAAGGAAGCTTAAAGCCGTTCCGGCTTCCGCCATGGGATCGGTTTGAACCGACGCTCAAATCCTTGGGGCTGAATGTTTCAACCCAGGTAGAAAGAACAGAGAGCCTGATGTCGAATACCAGGTAACACTTTCAAGTCCATCATTGACACATAGTCGATGGTGATAGCGTAATATCACTGACAAGTCGGGATAGATATCAAATCGAGTCTATTCCGCTTGATTCATTTTTTTGCCAGTTCGTCACATCGCTCGAACAGCGTCTGAGTTTTGACAATCGCGCTGTGTTCGGGAAATGTGTGGAATGAGTAGATCAAGATACTCTCGCGACTCACTTCCGTTCGGATCAAACTGAGCGGACCTGGTAATAGTCGGTTGACGGCGGGAAGTCGAACCGACAAATCAGCTCGGCTGAGGTCCTGTTCCAGTTCCTCGTTCATCCGCAGAAAGATGTCGAGATGTAATCGCTCCAGTTGGCAGCTCATATCGTAACGCAGGCCCGAATCAAACTCAGCCGATTCGGTTCGACATCCACGTAAGCGGTAATCAACAATCCGGCTGAATGTCGGCAGAGATTCGCGGTGATCCATGATCACTTCAGTCATCGCGTTACATTCCGTTTGCAACGCCAGAACATGTCCCGACGCATTCAATCGAACATCCAGACGCATGTGCGAATTCGTCAGTGTCAGTCCGCAATGGCGGTCAAACAGTTCCGGATGCAGCGCTCGACAATACGTGCGCAGCACAAGATCTGAAACATCAGGCCTAACCAGCTGAACCGCCATGACCGCCCTCGTGAAAACTTGTCCTTGAGGACATTGTAAGAACGGTCACGGGGCCTTCGCCATTCAAAGACTTCCTGATTTTTTGAAATCGCAGAATAGATCGGCAATACCGACGAAGTACGCTTTCAATTCTGCTGAGCTTCCGCTCCAAAGCGTAACCACATGGCCGTCACGAGTCCTCATACGAGGGCTTGCAGTTCTGCCTGTCCCTTACGGTGACAAAAATCACCAAACGTTTCGCCATTCAGTCGATTTGATTTATAGAAGCGGAGTGCGACCGCCAGTGTCGAAGCAACGTTTTCCTGTGGAACCGCGTCCTTATAGATGTACGCCAATCGGGTTCCCTGAACATTACCACCGAGATAAATAGTATATTTTCCCGCCGCCCCGCCGACCCCAGCTTGCTTTCCGACTAAGCCGATATCTGGTGTGTAGGGTCGAGCACATCCGTTCGGACAACCCGTCATATGGACGGAAATCCGATCGTGCTGGATCCCCAGTTTGGCCATTTCGATATCAAGCTCATCAATGATACCGGGCAGAGCTCGCTCTGACTCGGTGATCGAAAGGCCGCACGTTGGAAATGCTGGACATGCAATGGAGTAACGACGCAACAAAGTTAATTCGTGATCTTGCTTGATCCCATGATCAACAAGAATTTTTACGATATCAGCTTTATCCTGCGGCTTGATGTCGCACAGAATTACCGATTGAAGCGCCGTCAGGCGTGTAGCCATTCCATATTTTTTGAGCAGGACACGAAGCCCCGTCTTGATCCGCAGTTCCCCTTCGTCTTTGATTCGGCCACACTCGATGTTGACCCCGAGAAACAGATTCCCATCCCCTTGCTCGTGCCAGCCAATATGATCATCAACATCAGTCACTTCAATCGCATGAGGCGATGGCAACTTGTGGCCGTAGTACTCTTGGACTTTGGCTTTGAACCATTCGAGGCCGTGATTGTGAATGGTGTACTTCAACCGAGCGACCTTGCGGTCTTCACGGTTGCCAAAGTCACGCTGAACTTTGACGATCGCTTCCGCCACGCCCACGACTTGTTCCGGCTTCACGAACGCCAATTTCTGAGCAATCGCCACGAAGGTCTTTTCGGCACTCGGTGTTTTCCCTTGCCCGCCACCAACCAGCACGTTGTAGCCAACAATACGACCGTCCTCGACGACCGCTAGAAAGCCGAGATCTTGAGTATAGACATCGACACAGTTGTCTTCAGGAAGCGCTATTGCCGTTTTGAATTTTCTGGGAAGATAGACGGTTCCGTAGATCGGCTCATCAACCGGCTTGAACTCGGCGACGTTTGTCTTTTCACCCGCTTCGTCGGTTAACCAGATTTCGTGATATGCGGTTGTACGAGGCTTCAGATGCTGCGCGATCGCATCTGCCATTTCCTGCATCTGATCACGCACAGGATTATTCTTGATTGGAGCAGGGCAACACATGACGTTACGTTCAACGTCGCCACAAGCAGCGAGCGTTGTCAGTAAAGTGTCGTTAATTTTCCTCACGGCCGACTTTAAATTGTTCTTCATCACCCCATGAAGCTGGAAACCTTGCCGAGTCGTAACGCGCAACGTCCCATTTCCGAATTCATCACAGATATCCAGATGATCGAGGAATTGTTTCGCGGAAACTTTACCGCCCGGAATTCGAGTCCGCACCATGAATATGTATTGCTTGCCTTTGGCCGTCCCATCGGCATTCTTGGCTTTGCGAGAATCGCGATCATCCTGCTGATAAATCCCGTGATTTTTAATCAAATGTTCAGAGTCTTTGCCAAACTCATGGTCATGCAAAAGCTCTTCGGCGAGCGTCCCCCTGAGCTGGCGGCTACCCTCTTTAATCTCTTCAACATGACTGCGCTTCACGACATCAGACATCACTCACCGCTCCAACTCAATTCGAGGGAATTTTCATATTGCCGACAGACTGCAGCGACCGTAAATCTGATCGCATTGCAATCGACAGTCAAAGTATACAGGTGGGAACAACTTCGACCAAGGCTCGTATTTCCCACTTCGTGTTGATTGAGACACGCAATCGGTTCTCACGACAATGTCATGACACATTCTGAATAAGCAGGGTTCACCACTTCCCTGTAGCCGAGTCTTCCAGCCTCGATGGATTTTTGATACTGGAGAGTTGGAAGCAGCGAAGATGAGAAGCAGAGCTTCGAAGTGGTGCGTACTCAAGCGGCAACTTGGGAACGAGGAAAACGTGAAGACGGCAAGGGCAAGTTCCGAGGCCACAAAGAAAAAAACAACCCTCACACTATCGTGTGAGGGTTATTAAAATGCCCGGC
>JBAXBD010000155.1:0-10420 GCA_037142165.1 Schlesneria sp.
CGTAACGACCGTATGATCGTTGCCTGCTGTCTGATGATGCTCGCCATGATCGGACTCGGACTGGTGTTAAATCGAAGTGCTGCCGATCAAACTCAAAAGAAATCGGCCACACGTATTTCGCCGGGTGCCGATGCTCAATATCAGTTGCAATCGGCGTTGATCGATTCCGTTCCAGGTGATGTGATCGAACTGGCTGCCGGATTCTATGAATTCGATACCGAACTGAATGTGGTGTGTGACAACTTCACAATCCGCGGCGCCGGACCTCAAAAAACAATCCTCTCGTTCAAAAACCAGGATTCCGGCAGCGGCGGATTAACCGCGACCGGTAACGCGTTTGTCATGGAAGATCTCGCCATTCAGGATACCGTTGGAAATGGGATCAAAGTCCTGGGTGCCAAAGACGTAACGATCCGACGGGTTCGGGTTGAATGGACCGACGGTGCAAAGTCTTCAAACGGTGCTTATGGAATCTATCCGGTCGAATGCCGGAATGTCTTGCTTGAAGATTCGATTTCCATCGGTGCTTCGGATTCAGGGATCTACTGTGGACAATGCCAGGATGTCGTTGTCAGGGGTTGTACGGCGCGCGGAAATGTGACCGGAATTGAAATTGAGAACACAAAAAATGCCGACGTTTATCACAACATCGCAACCGACAATACCGGTGGAATTCTGGTTTTCGATCTCCCAGGCTTGAATCAGACCAATGGAGGGGACGTTCGAGTCTTTCAAAACACCGTGAACGCAAACAATCACGAAAACTTCGCGCCGAAGGGAACGATGGTCGCAGACGTACCACCCGGAACGGGGATCATGGTATTGGCAACAGACCGGGTGGAAATCTTTGATAATGACATCACAGATAATCAAACAAGCAATATCATGGTTGTCAGTTTCATTATCATGGACCGCAAGATCGGCGACGCGAAGTACGATCCGTTTCCAGAAGCATTTTCGATTTATGGCAATCGAATGACCGGTGGAGGGACAAAGCCATCGGGGCAACTCGGGATGGCTCTGGCCCCGATTATCGGGCTTCCCTTTCCCGATATTTTTTATGACGGAATCACTGATCCGAGAAAGCTCGTCGATGGAAAATTGCCCGATCACATGCGGTCAGAAATCCGGGATAACGGCAGCGCGACGTTTGCCAATGTCCATTTTGATCAATTTTCGGTTGCGAATGTTGTGTCCGGCAAGTACCAGATCGACCGCAGTCTTGACGCTTACGATTTCAATGTCCCAAGAATCTCTCCAGTCAGTTTGAAGCCTCATGCTCCTGCGACAGCAACGGGAAACGACGCAGTCGCTGTCTATCGAGCCGCTCCAAAGAAACTTTCGACCTGGAAGCTGTTCGAGGAAGTTAACGGAGCACTCGTCGCGGCACCTTCGCTGATTCCTTACGAATTAAACACGGCTCTGTTTTCAGACTATACGTCGAAGCATCGAACGATCCGATTGCCGGAAGGGGCTCAGATCAAATGGACGGCGGAAAATGTCTTGGAATTTCCCGTTGGAACCGTGATTGCCAAGACCTTCAGCTATCCCGACGACAAGCAGGACAAGACCCCCGGCGAACAACTGCTGGAAACTCGAATCGAACTGCGGCAAGCTTCTGGATGGTACGGTTACTCGTACGTCTGGAACGAAGCACAAACCGATGCTGATCTTCGTCTTGGCGGTGCGGCAGTCGATGTCTCTTGGAAGGACTCAACGGGTGCTCAGAAATCGAATCACTACCAGATTCCCAATGCGAATCAGTGCATTACTTGTCACGGTCAGGACGGCAAGTTCGTGCCGCTGGGACCGAGTGCCAGGAATCTAAATCGACCACATCATCCCACAGATCGTCTCGACCAGCTAACCGATTGGGCCAAGGATGGCCGATTGGTCGGTATGCCTGCGGAAAATCATGGAAAGTTGCCGGAATTCGACAACCCCGAATCCGGTCCGTTGAATGATCGAGCGCGGGCATGGCTGGACGTCAATTGTGCACACTGTCACAACCCGATCGGCTCGGCTCGGACATCAGGTCTGGATCTCCGCACGACCCAACTCGATCCCGCAAAGTTCGGCGTCTTTAAGACACCGGTGGCGGCGGGAAAAGGGTCTGGCGGACGACGGTACGACATTATCCCCGGCAAACCGGACGAATCGATTTTGGTGTATCGCCTCGAATCTGAAGAAGCGGGATCTCGCATGCCAAGCCTCGCACGGAACATGTCCCATCTTCAGGCAAACGAGGTCATCCGAGAATGGATTCGATCGATGCCCGTCGAGAATGCGAAAAGGAACTGACGCTACGTGGCGATTTTGTCCGTTTTCGCTGAAAAATGAATGCGCTGACCGGGAATGTTGCGGAACAATTGTTTGACAATACGGCGAATGCCAAAAGAACAAAAACATTTGGCAATTGGCAATCATTGATGTCAACAAAAGCAAAAAGCCTCGCCAGCAGTGTTTGCCAGCAAGGCTTTTGAGAGGGTGACTAACCGGGCTCGAACCGGCGACATCCAGAACCACAATCTGGCGCTCTACCAACTGAGCTATAGCCACCACAAAGTTGAGGACCCAATTGTACAGCCGCCGGTCCGTGATGCAAGCTCGGAAAAATGTGGGGGCGGCGAGAGTTGGAAATCGCCCGGTTGCTACCTTTTGGGACCGAAAAAACGCTCGACGCGCGAGCGAAACCCCTATTCTTAACTTATGTATGCCCGCGCACGAATAAAACGGACTTTCCGCACGGATAAGGTGTTTCGACAGACCGACTAAAGCCCATGCGAGGATGCAATGGCATTTGGCTTGCCAATGTGACCCACAACGCGCGAGCGACATCCCTATTCTTAACCCATGCATGCCGCGCGGTAAAATCAATGGGGGAATTGGATGGTGGCGTTGCGGTATTCGGGGGACTCGATCAGTTTCAGTATGTCGCCGAGATAAGCGAATTTCGATTCGTCGAGATTTTCTTTCAGGAACAGCCGATCGAAAAACCCGGAGCGGTCGTCGATTTCTCGGGCTCCGTGTCGCGTGAGATCATCAAGACGTTTGTTGTTGTCGGCGACCAGTGATTGCACGGCCTGACTTCGACGGTTGACTTCCTTTGTGATCTCTTCTTGAGCCCATTTTTGATTGACGTCCGTGATGCGATCGGCCTGGCTCTTAATCGTGACAATACTTTTCACAAGATGGGTTGTCAGCAGAATCAGGCGAGGGTGTGATCCGATCGTGATGTGGTCCAACTCATGCCGACCCAACTCTGACTGATACCATGTTGAAGCATTCAGGCTATCTGGCAATTTAACTGTATGAGACATCAATGGTTTGATGGTCGTAAAGTTTGGGTAGATGGTAACATTGACGGTTTTTTCCCGCGTAAACTTCCATTTCATTTGCTGGTCATATTTGTATTCCAGAGTCAATTCAAAATCAGTCCATCCTGCATATTGTGTCGGACGTTTATCAGGGGGATAAAAGTCGACCTCGAGTCTGCCGGATCTTTCGGCTGATCGGATCCAGGTCAGGACTTCTGAGGGTTCCGCTTCCGAAATCACTTCGCCCGCAAACATGGTCGGTCCGAAGGCAGAGAGCGCGATCATCATGATTGCAAAATCAGGTCGCGTTTTTGATGAAGAATGTGTTTGCCACCATGTGAATGCGCACAAATACAGCCGGGCGATGTTCATTCGCATGCAGTTGAAATCCAAATTGTTGTGGGAAAAATCGAGAGATCCTCAACCCTAACGGCCCGATCGAGGCGGGTCAATTCGCTTTAGAAGTTTTCATCAGACATTCACATGAAATCCAGGAAATCGTGCGAGTTAAAATGAAAAGTGTTGTTGTGAGGGAGCTGTTATTTGAATTTTGTGACATCGTAGTATCGATAGGTGCCACCATTCTGATATGAAAGTTTGCGCAAGAAATTCCTCGGGTTAGCTCCTTCGGAGACTTCTGCCCCGACGCCGAATTCGATGCTGTGAATTCGAGTCTTCTGGCCGTTGAGTTTTTTTAATAACTCAAGTTCCCTTTCATCCAGCGGGGGTTCTTGACCATCGGTAAGAAAGAAGATGACGTCCGGTTTCAGCCGCATTGCCATCTCGAGTGCAGGATAGTGTTGCGTCCCGGTTCCTGGATGAATTCCGGCAATCGTTTGTTTTGCCAGAGTCTTATGAATCTCGGTGGCGGCATAAAGTTGAGGTTGATGTACGTCTCGCAGGTGCAGCACAACGGGCTTGTCATCGTAGAAGATAATCAGGAACTGCTGGTTGCCGTCCAACTCCTGCACGCTTGAAACGAGTGAAGCTTTTGCAACCTGCATTGAGTTGTGACTCATCATGCTTCCGGAAGCGTCAATGACGAACACGACTTTAGATCCCTGGTCCCGTGTCCCCATGAATGCAGTACCTGTGGGGCCACCCACTGTTCCCGATGCTGGTTGTCTTTGGCCACCCCCGGATTTGACCGGCTGGCGGGGGTCCATCACCGTGGCACCGATTGGCAAGTTGACACCGGGTCCAATTTGGGTCGAGGATTCTTCTCGCGGAAGCATCGTTTCGACCGGTGGCTGATCGGACGTCGCTCGCGATGGTACGAATGCTTCATTTACTGCAGAACCGTCAGCGGTGGACTCGGTCGCATCCCCGGCTCGCGGCTCACCAGGGACCACGGCATTGGGATTGTCACCCTTGTCCTTGATAACGATCCCTACTTCACGCATTGGCTCGGTAGTGAAACCAACGGCACCGGGATAGCGAATTGCCAGGTAGAAGGAAAACACCACCAGTAAGACCAGATGCGCCAATAAGGATAAGAGGCTCGACAAGAAAAGGACGTGTGGGATCCAGTCGGGTAAACTCCTCACAGCCGAGTTACCGAGTGATGATTGACGTGCCAGAATTTCGCGGCCTGCGGCAACCGATTCTTTGGGTGCGTTCGCTGGCGTCACAAATCGGCTCCTGGTGCTCTGTCAAATTTCGAAATGTGTTTTTTGTGTCGCGGAATCTGACTCTTCAGAGAAGCAGTCTTTTCGTCGTTCGATTCTGGTTCAAAGAGCACTGTTCGACCGAGGACGATTAAGTCGTGGGGCTTTGATTCAGGAGATCCTGGATGTCTCTGATGTCGTTCATCGCTCCAAAAATCACTGTAGAACGCAGCAGTCGACCCGTCAATTCGATTCGGAATTCGCTGAATTTAACGCCGACCGTGTCATTTCATAGATCGCCGACCGACATATACTCCTTTGCGGGCGAATATTCACCAAGGATTTCACATGTCGAATAGCAGTATCAACATGCCAAATTGGGTACCGCTGATCCTGCGATCGGCTGCGATCTACAACCTGTTGTGGGGCGCCTTCGTCATTCTTTTTCCGAAAGCTGGATTTGAATGGTTGGGGATTGACCCACCAAATTATCCGTGCATCGTCCAATGCCTCGGGATGGTCATCGGGGTTTATGGGATCGGCTATTGGATTGCCGCACGCGACGCTGCCACTCATTGGCCGATTGTTCTGGTGGGTTTATTGGGAAAGGTCTTCGGTCCGATCGGTTTTGTTTATAACGCATGGCAGGGTGCACTGCCGTGGGCGATGGGTGCGACAATTCTGACCAATGATATCCTTTGGTGGATTCCATTTACGGCAATTCTGGTCCATGCGGCTCGCATTTATGAGACACGTCGAACGACGGTGGAGGGTCTTACTCTCGAACAGGCGATGCGGACAGCCGTTTTACAGAATGGTCAGAATCTGTTCGATCTGTCGTTCAAATCCCCATTGCTGCTCGTTTGCGTTCGCCACTTCGGTTGTACTTATTGTCGCGAGACTCTTTCTGATCTTTCCGAGCAGACGGAACAGATTCAGCGAGCCGGTCTGATTCCCGTGGTGATTCACATGGGTTCAATCGAACAGGGGAATTCCATGCTGCAACGATTTGGAT
Organism: Schlesneria sp.; assembly: GCA_037142165.1. Taxonomy (GTDB): domain Bacteria; phylum Planctomycetota; class Planctomycetia; order Planctomycetales; family Planctomycetaceae; genus Schlesneria. The sequence goes on from JBAXBD010000155.1 coordinate 5,940, forward strand.
TGGAAGGGATTGGACAGGTGAGCGATCCTGATCGGCGTCTGTTCCGGACACTTGAACTGCCGTTTGGAACGTTGGGGCAACTGGTCAGTATCAAGACTTTCTGGCGAGCCCTGGTGGAAGGTGTTGTCTTCAAATTCGGGTTTGGTTCCTTCGTCGGCAATGGACTGCAACTCGCGGGTGCATGCATCGTGAAGAACGGACATGTCGAACGAGCGATCCGACACCAGTCTCCGGCGGAACGAACGGATTTTGCCGAGCTGACGTGTCCTGTCATATGACTTCGCTTTGATCGGCTTATTTTTTTCGCAGCAATTCTTTGAACTTTGCCAACGATCGCGTGTTCGCGACGTCATCCCTGGTCAGCCCCGCTCGTCTTGCCTGGTCAACTCCGTAGCGAAGCGAGTCGAATCCATTTGTGTTATGCGAATCGGTGTCGATGATGATCGGTATGCCGTGTGACTTTGCGGCGGCAGCCTGGATGTCATCGAGATCCAGTCGATATGGACTGGCGTTGATTTCCAGCATTACGCCATGATCCGCAGCGGCTTTGAAGAACGTGGTGAAATCGATATCAGCAGCAGGGCGATTAACCAGCATCCGTCCGGTTGGGTGTCCAATCGCATCGACATTCGGATTACGAATGGCATTCAGCAGACGTTTCATGATCTGTTCGCGCGGCTGTTTCAAACCATAGTGCAGGACAGCGATAACCCAATCGGCCTCGGAAAGAACCTCGTCATCCAGATCCATCGTCGCGTCTTCGAGAATGTCGCATTCGATGCCGCACAGGATCTCAATCCCACGCACCTCTTCCCGGACTTTGCGGATATTGGCCCAATGCTCTCGCAGTCGGGTGGCATCCAGTCCGTTTGCCATGCTGACTCGCTTTGAGTGGTCGGTAATGGCGATGTATTTCAATCCACGTGCTTTGGCAGCCTCGGCCATTTCGCGAATCGTTGCAGTTCCATCAGAGGCTGTCGTGTGCATATGTAAGTCACCTTGGATGTCGGTGACTTCGATTAACTTTGGTAACTTGCCTGCTTCAGCAAGTTCGACCTCGCCCCGATTCTCTCGAAGTTCAGGGGGAATGAACGGAAGCCCCACGGCGGCGTAGACATCTTCCTCCGTTCGCCCCGCGACATATTCATCATCACGAAAAACCCCGTATTCGTTGACCTTCAGCCCTCGCTCGATGGCTCGGCGACGAATTACGATGTTATGTTCTTTCGAACCGGTGAAATACTGCATCGCCGCTCCGTATGACTCGGGGGGAACGACTCGCAAATCGAGTTCGATTCCCGATCGAAGGCGGACTCGCTGCTTCGTATCACCTCGTGCCAGAACCTTTTCAACAAGCGGATTTGCGGCAAGGCGGTCCATAGCCGCCGCCGAATTGTCCGACGTCGCCAGGATATCCAGATCGCCACACGTTTCTTTGCGACGGCGACATGAACCCGCGACCGAGACCTGTCCCACCGACGGCAACTGTTTTAAGTCTTCCACGATCGCATCGGCAGATTCTGTGGCGACGCTGATCAGGAATCGCTTGCCTGCTTCCAGCGCATGCGGAATTCCTTCGAGAATGGATTGTTCCGTCTTTTTGCCGAATCCCTTCAGTTCAGAGACCTTGGCCGCTTCACAAGCTTCTTTCAACTGAGTGAGGTCCGTGATGCCGAGTTCTTTAAAGAGGACGGCAACTTTTTTCGGTCCCAGCCCCGGAATACGCAGCATTTCGACAACGCCAGGCGGGACCTGCTGTCGAAGTTCTTCCAACTGAGGAAGTTGACCCGTTTCGACCACGACCTTGATCTTGGCAGCGAGATCCTTGCCGATTCCGTCGAGCGACTCCAGGCCCCCACCGGGAGCTGACAGCAGATCGGCCACCGATTCAGACAAGTTTTCGAGTGTCCTGGCACCATTTCGATAGGCCCTGACACGAAAGGCGTTTGCTCCTTGAATTTCGAGCAGGTCCGCGACCTCGTTAAACGCTGCGGCGATCTGTTGGTTTTGCATTGTCGGCTATTCAAATTTCAATAATCCGAAGGACGATGGCTGCGGTCGAGCGGTCGCCGGATGAGTCCAGCTTTGCAGTCCGACGGTCGGAGTCGTTCGCAGAACCGAGAGACCATACATGGTACTCCGTCTTGGTGGGGCAGGGGAGAGGTCAGCCCAGGGAATTGCGGCTTCAATTCGCCAGTCGGTCTCGTCCATGTCGGCAGCCACGTACCATGTCGGATTCCAGCGGCGATCTTCCCAGCAACTTTCCGCCGTCCAGCCCCGTTGATCGACCTGGAATTCATACCACGTCGCATAGTCTCGATCGATGTCGAGTCGAATGCTGATGCGGTCGTGTCTGGACAGATCCGCGTCGTGTTGTCGCCCAGTCAACTGCGGGCGATCCTGGGGTGTTCCAGGCTCCCGTGGAACGAGAATCGCCACATACAAAAACTCGTTATCGTAGGCGAACATCGCCATTGTCCGTTTCGTATCGTTTAAACCCCCGGCCGATTCTTCGGATCGCGGTAATTGCGTCAAATGAATTTCTTTGGCTTCCGTCCAGCATGGATCGGATAACAGTCCATCAAGATGCGGTCGTTCATTCGTCTGATAACAGTATGCCAGCGAACTCGGCGATTCTGGCGTCGCGAATGAAGCCCACAATTCTCGTTCGGCCAATTGCTTTGTTTCGGGATTAATCGGATTTGTGACGAAGTTGCGAATAATCGAATCGGCAATGCGTGTCGAACCGTCAGATCGACGAAGGGCCGCTAAGGGAAATTGAATTTCGGCTGATTGGTATCGGGCGGGCGATGCCAACTGCAGTTGCCTGGCAAGCTCGATCGCGCGCGAATGCCAGTCGGCAACAGCCCCAGTTCTCCATTCAACGTCGCGGTCAATTTTCAATCGACCAGGCTGCTTTGATTTTTTGTCGCGCGGGTCGCTGGCCTCCAGATCGAGTTGTGTTTTCAATCGGATCGGACTGGCTGAAGTAGACCTGTTGATCGAGTTCGATCCGTCACTCAAGCCACCTGCCGAGTTGACTCCGTCTTTACCGCCATCTGATTGTGCAAACGCCTGCTGGACACGTTTTGAATTCCCCTGAGTGACCGATGTATCGGACTTCATTGTCTGAGTTCGCTGCCAGGCGGTTTCACTGCTGCACCAGAATTGAATTAACCAGCGCATGGCATCGAGCGAACCGGGCTCTTTGGGATAACGACGGATCAGTTCTACATAGGTCGATTCCACCAGTTCGAATTGCGATCGCTTACGATATTCGTCAGCGAGATCTCGCAGAACGCCGACCGCCTGCTGAGGCTCCATTCCGTCAACAATCCCATTGATCTGCCCGATCATTTGTCCTGCGACGCGCGGGTCGTCGAGCGACTTTTGAAAGAGACCAGTGAAGTTTCGCTGTTTTTGTGCCAGCTTTTGCATGCGTTCCAGATTGGTCTCGTCGATCGGAACGGATTCACGTCGCGATGGAGAACCAGGCGCGATCGAAAGCCCACCAAAAAACTCTCGCGATGTGAGACTCTTTCCACGTCGATTGACGGATGATTCGTCGACCGTCTTACCGTCGAGTCCGATCCATCGATACGCAATTCGCGGCGCTCCGTTGGCTTCGCTGATGGGAACTCGTTCTGCCTGTAACAAAGCAACTGCTGGAGCTGCGGCGTTTCTCGTCGAGGCTTTCAGGGAGGGAAGTAATTCGTCGAGGTCGATATGTGCATCCCCGGTGCCGCCAGTCGCCAGCCGCATGTAGATGCGGTCGACTTTCCAGGCGTCAAGACCCGTAAATTGTGATTGTTCGACGTAGCGTGTCGCATCCGCTGCTTGCGCTACAGCTGTTAATGTTGCGTCAAACATCAACTGACCGGCCGCATCATCAGCCGACGGCTGGTCGATGACGACGACGTTTGGACGCCAGGTTCGGATCTGCCGGACGATTGCGCCGAGAAAGGTTTGGGGCAACCGACCTTCCGTCTGCTTTTGCCATTCCGCGAGTAATTTGTCCGAAGAAAACTCGATCCCTGGAAGCGTCAACGGTAATTGCCAATGCACATCGGCCCTGTTTCCACCACATTTCTGCACGGCGGCCTGAAGAATCGATTCACTCTCAGTCGACCAGGCCATGGGGCCAACGTCGTCACGTTGTGCGATCCAGACGGCACTACGAAACCCCATCTCGCCCGACAGTTTCGTAAGCATCGGAGCACTGGTTTTTCCCGGTCTGGCATGCAATGCCAACAGGGCTGCCCGACGTCCGGCACCTTTGGCTGTCTGCCACGTCTTTCCCCCATCTTCAGTTCGGACAATGACTCCGAAAGTGCCAACGGCGATCCCTTGTTGTTCATTGGCAAACCTCAGCGCCGCCAGTGGTGCTGTCTGACCGGTCAGTTGCTTTTCCCATCGAAGTCCTCCGTCGGGACTGTGCCAGATCACGCTGCCCGGTGAACCAGCAATCCATACCTTTTCAT
>JBAXBD010000156.1:0-10389 GCA_037142165.1 Schlesneria sp.
CGCCTGGGGAACCAGCATTGCCGCCCCCTCCTGGGCCGCAATTTTTGCGATCGCCAATCAGGGGCGCCAGCAGGCAGGCCAAGTGCCACTGGATGGGATCAGCCAGACCCTCCCCACGCTCTATTCCCTGGCAAACACCTGTCCCCTCCGCTCGGTGGGATCAACAGTGGATCAAACGACCCAGAAAACAACCCCTGTCCCCCCTGCCTTAGGGAAGAACTATTACAACGCGTTCGCGGGGCTGGGTAGCCCGATAGTCAATCTGCTAATTCCAAAGCTGGTGAAGGCCAAAGGGGCTGCCCTGTCCTTAAGCTCGAAACTAAGCAACCTCAGTAAGCGTTCTTAAATAGTAAGCGGTGCATCACCTCCATCGGGACCTTACTCGTGTACGGTCCCAATTCCCGTACCACGATGATCCCAAAACCAGCTCAACGAACAACCAATTTTGAATCGAACTGATTCGTTGAACTGAGGTTTAAGCACCATACCCGGAAATCATTCTACTAACGAGGCAAAGATGGATTGCCGTAAGAGAGTTTTGAAGATGAGCACACATCGTCCACAATCACAGTCTCGGGCAAAATCAGCGGAAAATTGCGAATCAATCACCCGGGCTTAGTCGTCGACTGCCAGAGCTGATGTGAACTTCACCTTCTATCGAACAATAAGCGTCGCGCCTCGCCAGCTACGCGTCAGCGCAGTTCGTTGCGGACTTATACATTCTTGCAAAACAAGCTGCGATTACATTGTTTTATTACGTATCTGAGCTGTTATCACACACACGGTCACATTTGAGTTTTCGAAAACTCGAATCCCAAAGCAATCTGTATGGCAGAATCTTTATGCCGTACACGAAAGACCTATTGATTGAAATCGAGCGGCATTCACTTGCCATAGGGTTAGTGTAAGATGAGTAACCGACAACAACTAATGCAACACGCCAAGAATTCCTCATGGAGTCGGTTTTTGAAATTGACTGGGATGTGGCGTCGACGCGTTGATCTCTTGCCACGTCGCAGTCGGCTTGCCAAACGACAGGTCGCAGTCGCAGCTCAAATGCTCGAAAAGCGAACCCTGTTAACGTACACAGTCTCGCAGAATCAGATCACCCCCGGCCAAAATATCAGCATCTCAGACCCTCAAGAGATCATCATTAATGCTGGGGTGGCCCTGAATACGTCCTCAACAACAGGGGCTGGGGGAAGCATCACACTGACTGCCCCCAAGATTGTGATCCAATCGGGGGCGATCTTGAATACGTCTTCGACGGTTGGCCTTGCGGGCAATATTAATATGCTCGCTTCACGTACGACGGGGCAGGCCAGCTCGAACGCTCAAGTGACCGCAGAGAATCAGGATTCACCGACAATCAGCATCGGTACCAACGCTCATTTGCTTGCCACAGGAAACACCGCAGCAAATAACGGGTCAATTACGATTGACGCCAACGGTACCGTTCCCGATGCGAAATGGGCACTTTGGGCACAAGCACAGGATATCTACGAACTGGTTCGCGGTGATAACGCGAGTGTCACGATCGACCGTACCGCTGCAATCAGTGGGGGAAACGTCACGATCTCGACCGAGGCGGGTGATCAGCTCGCAACCCAAAACATGATCGACAGCAAGTCGCTCAATGGTGCCTACGCGGTCGAAGACATCTTGAGCAAGTTAACCGCGCTACCCGTGTCCGTCCTGATTAAGCAACCTTCAGCCGAGGTCACATTTGTTAATAGCACGGCTGGCGGCAGTACCACGAGTGGCAGCACAATCACCAGCACCGGAAATGTGAATATTTCCAGTACCGCCACTCCCTACGCCGATGCTCAGGCATTTTGGGGATATTTCGCGGGCGGAGTATTCAACAAGAGCTCCACAAAGAACCCCTACGGGGCTGCGCTGGGTCTCAATTACATCGCCCCCAAAGCGACTATCGAACTGCAATCACAGACGGCAATTAATGCCACTGGGTCGGTGATGATCGGGACAAACGCAACTGTCGAAAATGAATTGACATCGAAAGCCAAGAAATCTCAGGGAGCCTCAAAGGCGAATGCTCAGACAACGACGGTTGCGTTGGGCTCTTTGTACCTGAATGTGACTTCGACCATCAATATGGATGCAGGGTCAAGCATCACGGCAACATCAGGAGCCGTCAGCATAAACGCTGCCGCCACAGACAAAAATAAGCTCACCGTCAAATCGGCATCTTATGAGGATGGTCGCGGGGGGCTTGCCGTTGGCGTTGTCGACGACTCGGCCGATGTTGAGGCAAACGTAAATGGGACAATCACAGAAGCGAATTACAACGTCCCCGCCTCGCTGAATTTCAATTCGGATCTTGTCGTGAATTTCGCGGCCGACAGCCTGATCTTTCCAAGCCCGATTCCTTCAGGATATCAAAATGGAACCGAAGTCACGTACAATGTCGGTACTAACGGTGGTGCTATTCCCGGATTGACTTCAGGCACGACCTATTACGCAATCCTGAATTCATTAAATCCAAAAAGCCTTCAACTTGCATCTACGCTGGCTGACGCGATCAGTGCGACTCCAAAGACAATCAGCTTCGGAGCCGGCTACCCCACGCTGACCGATTCGAACGGCAATACGATACCGATCACCAGCCTCAATAATAACATTATTCCCTTTGATTTCAGCGAATGGCAAAACGGCAGCCCATTGTTCACACAGGGTGAAACAGTGACGTTCGCGCCAGCCGCCGGCCAATTCATCGGGGTGATTGGCGCAAACGGAATGGTCACAGCGCTCGCTGCGGGGACCTATACCGTCAATCTTGTGAATTCGAATATCAGCAGCACGACCCCATACGAAATTCAATTGATGAATTCCAGCGGTAAAGTGCTTAACATCACTGGAAACGCCAGCTTCACCGCTGGGTCAACATTTTATGACGTAGGCGGTTTCGACACCTACAGCGACACCATAAGTTTTAACTTCCCTGGCTCCACTTCGACAACGACGTACCCCAACCAGGCGTCGATCGTCGGCAATCTTTTCAATGGTGAGGCCCTGGTTTATCACCAAGGTTTGGGAGATCACGTCAGTAACTTGACCGACCAGACAACGTATTATGCGATCGTTGACCCGACGACACCTGGGGTCATTCAGCTCGCAAGCACTTATGCTCAGGCAGTTGCGGCAAACCCCGTCATCGAAAATGCCAACCCCACGCTGTCTGGCTTGGGAAATCAACCTTTATCCAGCAATCAACTGCTCGTCGCTTCGGTTACGAGCACGACGACGGGGGGTACGCTGACGCTTTCTTCCTCGCAGACGCTGTCAAATAACGCGACAGGCGGGACTTTTGTTCTTGGCATGACTGTGAACGGTGCCGCTCAATCAACGGTTCCAATTGCGTTTAATGCAACCGCCGCCGCACTGGCTTCCGCAATTGATACGGCTTCAGGCTTGACCGTCACCGTGACGGGGTCTGGGACATCACAAGCCCCCTGGGTGATCACTACGCAAGCCAACACGTTACAGTTATTGATTAATTCCGTTACTGATTCACTCACAGGAGGAAGTTCGTCACTCTCCAACCCGTTGTCACAAACGCTGACGAACACGGCGACTGCGGGAACGTTTACACTGAACCTGACAGTGAATGGGCAGACACTGAGTACAACCCCATTGAACTATAATTCCACTGGAGCGAACATCGCTGCCAGCATTCTTGCCACATCAGGCGTCAGCGTGACTGTCACGGGATCAGGCACGACGCTGTCACCCTGGCTCATTACCCCAAGCTACCAAATCAGCATTGCGGATATTGAATCCGGGGTTGGGCTGGTGTTTCAAACAGACCCTGGTTTGGTGGATGGAACCCCAATCGTTTACCAAGGGGCTCCAGGACGACCGGTGAACGGGCTCGTAAGTGGGCAGACGTATTATGTCTACAACCAGGTAAATACAGGGTTTAATCCCGTGTTTACGAGTTATATTCTTGGGCTGAGCACCAGTCAAAGTGCGAATGCCCCGCTAATCGACATCGAGCTGCAGCAAACCTTGACGGACACTCAAGGGAATTCGTATGTGATCAACGCAGTCGACGGAAATTCAAACACGCTTTCCGTAAGCCTGCCAGCAACCGATGCGCTGACGATCAGCAGTGCTAACGCAAGCTCGCTGACAGGAGGAGTTGTCAACCTGGGGGCGCTAAGTGCAACCACCGCACAGCTCTCCGTAAAGGCAACTGGGGGAACGTTTGTTCTCACGGTCGCCCCCGCCAGCGAGAATTCGCAAGCCGAAGCGACTGCGTCACTTCCATGGAACGCCACCGCCGCACAAGTCAGTGCCGCGATGAATCTGCTGCAAGGTGTCAGTGTGACCGTCACCGGAACGGGAACTTCCAGCAATCCTTTCGTCATATCCGGGACGGGTCTGGATAATGGGCTCTCTGCTGATGATTCCCAACTCACTTATGGCTTGGGACAAATTTCGACGAACACCACAGCTGTGGGAGTATTACAACTCTGGAACAACGCAGTCGGTGGCACATTTACGATCTCAGTCAATCCGAACAACGGTGCCGTCGAAACAACGGTTCCATTAGCATGGAATGCCAGTGCGAATGTCATTGCCAGCGCGATGAACACACTCGCAAATGTCAGCGTTTCGGTGATTGGTAACGGAACAGCAGCCAACCCCTGGGAAATTGCGGGGTACGGAATTGGTGGAATTTCGACCAATGATTCGCAGTTGACGGCGAGTCCAGGCTCAACATCCGTAGGCTCTCAAACGAATAATAGTTCCATGACGGCTGAGCAGCTTTGGACGAATGCGGCAAGCGGAAGCTTTACGATTTCGGTGGCGACTTCAACAGGTGTGACCGAAACGACGACACCAATTTCCTGGGATGCCACGTCAGCTGCCCTGGAAACTGCACTCAACGGACTTAACGGAGTCAATGTCTGGTCGGTTACGGGAAGTGGCCTCGAGTCTGACCCGTGGACCATTGCCTGGAATGGGGGTATTGCTCTTACAAGTTTTTCCACCAATAACTCTGCGCTTCTTGGCAGTGGCGCGATCACGCAGACCAATCCGTCGAACCAGCAAGCCGTCTGGACCACGGCATCTGGCGGGACATTCACCTTGAGTGTCGTTGTTAACGGACAAACAGAGACGACTGGACCGATCAATTGGAATGCGACCGCTGCCAATGTGGCTGCTGCGTTGAATGCGCTGACCGGAGTGATTACCTGGGTCACAGGAAGTGGAACGGCTACAGACCCCTGGTTAATCCAAGCGGATGTACTGCCGATTTCGACCGGTACAGCGTTGACCTTCACTGACAGTTGGGGTTTGGACAATCCCGGCCTGATTAACGGGACGACTTACTATGCGGTCGTTGCGGCAAATCAAGAAAGCCCTGGTTCGATCATTCTCGGGTTAACGAGTACGCTGACGGAATCACAACAATCCAGTCCCACATTGTTGCCTCTCTCTACAGCGCTGAGTCTTGGAACTGAGACAACTGACGCAATGGCGGGGACCAGCCAATCACTTGTTCCAATCGCACTTTCAGCCATCACGATCAGTTCCACCCTGATTTCAACCGACTCAATTGTCGTCATGGACCTGTTTGGAACGGCAATGGTGAGGTCTCGAGCGAATAAGTATCTCAAACAACAGGCAGTGTCGAAGGCGAAAAACGTAGTAAACGCAGTAAAAGCGATCTTTGGGTCCGGTGCCGCGAAAGCCCCGAAGCCCGCGAAGCAAGCTGTCAGCTATGGAGATCAGGATTTCAGCACGATTCTCGTCTGTAGCGCCACCATGCTGGTTCACAATACCGTCAAGGCGGTTGTGGGAAGTCAGGCTGTCCTGACATCGACTGGTACAGTCACCGTTCAAAGCAGCCTTACAGAACAACTGCACTCCGAAGCGGAAGCAAATACCAGTGTCAGCAACGATAGCAAATATTCTTATGATATCGCAGTGGCGGTTGCACTCGTTAACAATACCAGTGAGGCATACATCGCATCCGGCGCACACGTCACCGGGAATTCGGGTGTCACCGTCCAATCAAATATTTACTATCCCTGGCAAGGTGCAGTAAGTTATCCGTTGTCGCTTGTCGAAACGGGCAGCGCAATAAAGGATGTTGAAAACGTTGCCAAGACGATAGGAAGCCAGCTTCAGACGCTCGGCGACAACGAACTTGGGATTGATCAATTCTTATTCAACAACTGGACCGACGCCTTTAGTGGTCCGAATAAACTTCAAACCACTGAGCAAAGTAAAACCAACGCACAGCTGAATCTCTCGGTTAGCTTGAATGTTTCGGATACCGAATTCACAAACAATAATCTCGCTCAAATCGCGGCTGGCGCGCAAATCAATCAAGGTACAACAAGTACCTCGTTAAGCCAACCAGTGACGGTCACAGCGACGACCGAGTTAATTCAAACGGGTGCGACTGGAAATCTGAATTTCTATTTCGATCCCGTTTACAATGCTCCTAATATCGTCTCATTGCCGAGCGGTACCAGTTCCGTTGGAGGTTCGTCGAGTTCGATTGTCATGAACAATCACACCAACGCCTACCTCGGAAACACCGACCCCAATCATGATCCGGTGACCGAGCCGACGCGGGTGAACGTCGGAAGCGGGGGATTAACTGTCTCGGCCGAAACCAATGTCCTGTATGTGCAATTTGTCCAGGGGGGTGGTTCGGCCACGAATTTTGGCGTCGCGGGGACGCTAGGGCTCTTCGAAACACCGGACCAGGAGACTACCGCTGCGATTGTCCCCGTTGTTCCTTCAGGAAGTTCAACTTCAGCGACATCTCTTTTTGTGACCGCTGACCCAGGAACGACGGGGTCGGTGACTGTCGAAGCAAACGACCAGACGACATTGGCCTTGGTGACAGGAAACGTCATCAAAAGTCAGAATACGGGAGTGGGGGTGAGTGTTTCGGTGGCTGACCTTCATCGGAATGTTTCCGCGTACATCGGCACACCGGACAGCAGCAGTCCTCTGTCTAGCGCGTTGCTGGGATTTGGAAATGTGAATGTCAAAGCCACAGCATCTGGGTCGATTACACCGATCTCGCTGGCGGGGACAAGCAGTAGCGCAGGGGGCGCAGTAGGAGGTCAGGCCCAACACGGAGGGGCCGCGAATCAAGCGACTCAGAATTATGGTATCGGTGTCTCGGGTGATGCCGCTACCGCAGTGGTTGATGATACCGTGCTCGCATACATCAATGATACAGGAACCATTACCGGAGCCACCAGTACGACTCCTTACACACTGACAATCCAGAGCACCGACACCACTCAAGTGTACTCGCTGACCGGAGCCTACGCAGAGATCTCGGGAGATTCATCTCAGGCCGCCGGAACATCCGTGGGGATCGGCGGGTCGGTCTCACTCAATTTCGTCACGGCGGATGTCGAAGCGTTTATTGATGGTATGAACATCAACACGATGGCGATCGATGTTGGTGCAACCAACGAAATGGAAGTTGGCGCACTGGCTGCGGGTGGGAGTTCGAATACGGCCGGGAATGGTGCATTTGCAATCGCCGGGTCGATTGCAAACAACCAACTGACCCTGACAACACAGGCGGAACTGAATTCCGTAACCGGATCAAACCTGGGAAGTCTCCAGGTTGCAGCGACTAATGCCGTCACTGTCTGGGCAGCGGCGGGTACGCTTGATTTGCTGTTATCACAACAAGGGGGAAAGGACGGAATCCGTGTTGGTTTTGGACTTGCCGGCGCACTCAACCAACTTGACTATCAAACCAATGCGGAAGTGAATAACTCATCCCTTTCACAAGCATCCGGTGGAATTTCCGTCACCGCGACCGACGAATCCGCAAATTATGGTTTCGCGACTGGTGCCAATATTGTGCAGACGGGCGAGGCCGGATCAGGGATGTTCACAACGACAAACGCGACGCTGAACGTCAACGCGTTGATTCAGGACAGTACGATCACAAGCACATCGACGATCAGTAGCGCAGGCTTAACGCTTGCGGCCTCGATGACTCCATTATTGATTTCGGCTGCCGGAAGCCTGGTTGTCACGACGAGTTCTGAGAGCGCGAATAATCCGAATCAGAATCCCAATCTTTTAGGTGCGGGTGTCGCGGTGGCGGAGGCCACGCTCAGTGGCAACTGCAATGCTCAGCTTTCGGATTCGACGGTGAAACTTCAGTCGGGGCCGGTTCAAATTCTTGGTCTGTCAGGCGCGCCTGCAAATATTTCCGCGCTGAATGAAAATCTGTCCGGGATGAACCTTCCCAAGCTGAATTCCAACAATATCTACACGTTTGCTGTCGGTGCAACGGTTTCAAATTCGCTCGTAACGGGCGACTTCGCGGTGTCAGAAAATAATCTCTCGCAATGGAATATTAATGCGGGAATCACCAATGGCTCGACGGTCTCGACCTCAGGTAATGTTGTCGTTAACGCATCAGACACTTCGTCGATTTATGCGGGAGCCGGCGCACTCTCCACCGATACGACTTCGTCAAAGTTTCTCGCCGGACTGGCTGCGGGGGCAGCAGTTTCCACGAATGATTTCACCGGTCAGACCTTGGCAATCATCGACAGTTCCACTGTTTCCATCACCAATTCACAATCGAAGGTAACCGTCAACGCTGACAGTAATAAATTGATTGGCGTAGCGGCTGTAGGCGCCGAAGTGAACGGAACATTGACCCTTGGAACGTCAGTCGTCTTAAATTCCATCAACGATACTGTCGATGCCACGATCTCTGGCAAGAACAGCAATTCATCGATTAACAGCCCGGGTGGTCTCAGTGTTCAATCGACAGAACAATCGACAATTGGCGCCGGTGCCGGACAGGTCGCTATCAGCACTTCCGCATATTTAGCTGCGGGGGCGGCTGCGGCTGTAAACGCGATCACGGAAAATGTGTCGAGCTCAATTGCCGATGCCACCGTCGTCTCCACGTCTGGAAATGTCTCGGTGAACGCCTCGGCCGATGGCAGCATTTTTGCTTACGCTGTCGGTGTTGCTGGAGTCTTCTCGTCGAGTAAGTCTGACGACCTCTTTTCGTTGTCAGGGATTGGAAGCGGGACAGGAAATTCGATTCAAAATTCCGTTTCGGCCACCGTTGGAAACGCCGCTGATCACGGAAACACAGGAACTTCGATCAACGCAAATGGATTGACGATCTCTGCCAGCGATTCGTCCTCAATTCAGGCGATTGCGGGGGCGGTCTCGTTACAGGTTCAGACGAGCGAAGCGAACGCGATTTCTGCTGCGGTAGGAGTTTCCGCTGCGGTCAACAACATTGGTAGCTCGTCGACGAATCCTGGCGTTGTATCGGCTCAAATCACTAACGCGACGATCAGTCTTCCTCAAGGCAACTTGAGCGTGACGGCGACGGATACATCAAGCATTCTTGCGGTTACAGCGGCCGGTTCTGGAACATTCAACAGTTCAGGGGCGCAGGTTGCTACGATTTCTGGTGCCGGAGCGGGTTCGGGGAATACGATCTATCAGAACGTCTCAAGTGTCATCAGTGGCAGTAATGTCACCTTGGCAGGGCCAGGCAACGTCACTGTCAGCGGTGAAAATCAGGCATCTATTAATGCAACGGCAGGGGGTGTCGCAATTGCCGGCTCAACGTCGGAGAATCCGGCTGGGGTCGCCGTAAGCTTTGGGGCTGCTGCAGCGGTGAACACCATCACAATTGCAACCCAGTCAGAAATCACTGGCAATTCGACGATTACCTTTCCAATTTCCAATCCAGGGAGCCTCTCTGTATCCGCCATCGACAATGCCACCATCCAGGCGGTGAGCTTTGGTGTCGCGGGAAGCTTTTCTTCGACTGGCGCAGTGAGCATCGGCGGGGCGGGTTCTGCCGCAGTGAATAATCTGCTCTCCAGCCCTTCGGCACTCATCAATGGTAACAGTACGGTAACCGGTGCGTCCTCAGTTAACCTGACCGCATCGGAGACCTCATCCATCATCGCAGGAACGGGTGCCCTGGCGGGGAGCATTGGTGTGGAATCCGCGTTGGGGGTCTCGGTCGGAATCTCGTTCAGTCTCAACACCGTCGGCGGAACGGTGCAGGCGGAAATTGAGAATGCGACAGTCTCGAGCAGTGGATCAATCACCATCTCTGCAGAACTTCAACCCAATCAGAATGGTGATAATGTTTACGCTGTCGCTGTCGCAGGTTCAGGTGATTACGCAGGAGGTGGTGAGGCAGCGATCGCCATCGCGGGAGCCGGCGCAGGGACGGGGAACACGGTTGATTTTACGGTCCAGGCTGAAGTTCTGGGAAATTCCACTGTCCATTCGAGCGTGCTTTCTGTTTCCGCCACCGACAACTCCAGCATTTACTCAAATGCGGGTGGTATTGGCCTTGCTGTCGCCACCTCGGGA
>JBAXBD010000157.1:0-10345 GCA_037142165.1 Schlesneria sp.
GTGCATACCGAGCGATGGCAATGCAAGGAAACCAGGGAATTGAGGGCTCAGGACAGGACCGCCGCCACCCGTGAGGATCATCCAGGGAGAGTCCGCCGTGTCGTTACATCCCGTGACGTCTGGTTCAGGCAGCTTTTGTTGTCGACAGATCTGCATAACAAGTTCGCGGATGGCCCCCACCTGACCCCAGAACAAACCATTGCGAATGGCTTCGCGGGTGTTTCGGCCTGGTGTCACTGGCGTATCTCCGCCGAGATCGTGTACGGGAATCAACGGCAGAACGGCCGTGTAGTAGTGCAGAGCCTTGGCAGACATTTCCAGGCCAGGAAGGATCGCTCCACCGCAGAAGACTCCCGCTTTTGAGACGAAATTCACGGTTGTTGCCGTCCCTGAGTCGACCACAATCGCAGGCCGGGATGCAGGCCGCAAGGCGTTTGCGGCAACGGCGTTTAACAGACGATCGAGTCCTACCGTCTCGGGTGAATCGACATCAACTGCGACTGGAATGGAAGACCGCTCACGAATGACAGTAGGTGTTTTGATACCAATCTGCTGCCAATCCTTCAGGACCCGATCGACAGCCCGAGGGTTTGATCCGGCGATGATCGTTCCTTCAGGCTTCCAGCTTGCAAGGGTTTGCCACGGGATATCGTCATCGACAGGGATCGCAAGAAAGCGACGGCAACTTGGCCATTCTCCCACCACGTCAATGACTTTGGAGATTGTCGTACCGCTACGTCGATAGAACGAGCTGATTGAAGGGACAAATAGCCCGAACTTCAATCGGCTGTTTCCAGCTTCGACGACGAGCAATGGGAACGACATCAAGTAATCTCCGACGTAAATAAGGTTTGCTGGAGGCTAATACCTGGCGTACGCAATCATAATGATCACGTATCCGATGTCGCACTGGCACTGGATGGTCGCTGCGTACCGAAAATCATCATCAGGAAAGCAATCGCGACAGTGGCACCTGCGGCCACAATCCACGATGTCGGCAGGTGTTCTTGAGATTCCGTCCCGACCCCGAGTGTTGCAAGCTCTTTTGTGAATGACGACACCGACAACAACAAGCCATTATGCAGTGTATGCAACAGCATTCCTGGCAGTACACTCCCCGTGCGATAACAAACCCAGCCCAGGATGATTCCTAGAAAGCAAGTGGGAACGAAACGCTCAAAAAAAAGCGATTCCATCACGATGACGTGAAACAAACCAAAGAGACAGCCGGACAGGACGATCGCAAGGGGGGTCGACATTCCCGTCCTGAGCGCAGTCAATAAGTAGCCTCGAAAAAACAATTCCTCGCAGACTGCGGGAATCACAGCAAGCGCAATCAGTTTTGCTGGTAGTGGAATCGCATCGAGTGTCGTTTTGATCTGTTTAAACAAATCCTTCATCACCTCTAGCCGGTCAGGCGAAATCGCTTTGAGCTCTAACTCATAAGCAAACGGCCACAATGACAATCCAAGCAGCGCCGCTGCGATGAACGAGACCACCGTCGATCCTTGCAAGCGGAATCCCTCACCCCATCCGACTCGGCTCCAACTCGCTAATGCAAGTGGACCGATGGCAAATAAAAGAATCGTGAGGACGGCATTTCCGATCAGTCGGCCTTCGATCCACTGGCCGAGCAGTCGCCCTGGGAGACCGCTCAAAATTAAAAATGCGGGAAAAAGCAGGGCCAGACAAAACATCGCCTGCGACAGCGTAGCAGCACGTTGCTGTGTTGCGGGCCGACGAAACAGATCACTCCAGCTTCCTTCGCTTCCATAAAGCACGGCATCCGTTCCAAAGATTCGAGCGGCAACGGAAAGAGCAACTGCCGAATAAAGTACGGTCGACAAAAGCGCCGCGAGCACCCACGCGGGATGAGCCCGACCATCAAAAATATCTCTCGCAAGAATCACAATGTTCACCAGCGGCGTGACTGACATCCATCCCGTCATCTCGATCCCTGGCAGCAGACATAGAACGCCCGGGGCGAGAGAGACCAGCATGACCGGAATCAAATACGCCTGAGCTTCTTTGAAACTGCGAGCAAAACTGGTCAGAATTAAAATGACAGCAGCAAAGAAGCCCGCAAACACGATCAACAAACCGAAGATTAAACCGAGCATCCGCACGCTGATTCCCCCCGGCGCAAACATCAGATGTTCCAACCCAAGGGAATACGCGGTAACGACCATCGACAACAGGTTGGCGAGTGCCGTCAATAGCGCGACCGCCAGAACGGCAAGATACTTGGCAAATAGCAATTCATGTCTTGGAACCGGGGCCGAGATCAATGCTTCTAAAGTACCGCGTTCACGCTCGCCAGCCGTCAGATCGATAGCTGGATAGACAGTTCCCGTGACTGTCATCAGGATTAAAATCAATGGGATTAACGAGGCCATCGTGAACTGTGGGCCGGAATCGACTGTTGATATCGGTTTCGGACTGCATGTGATTGGAATTCGAAAGGTTGGATCGAGTTCCCGCAAGCGCTCTCCGATCACAAACTCATTGACGGCGCGCAGTCGATCTTCGACCATGCGGCGAGCGTCGAGGCTGTACGGCGAAGAGGAGCGGTAGCTCAGTTCAAAGTCCCACGGACCATCATCCTTACCCTCTTTCAGCCTGATTCCAATTTCTGCCGATTGATCCGCCACAAAGCTACCGACATCGACCGTTGTCTCCTGGTCGTTCGACATCATGAATTGCCATATGGGATCTTCAGGCGTCCCTGAGGAGACAGGATTCAGAGGCACCTGATTGCCTGCACGCTTTGCCTGGAGTACAGCTCCTTCATTGAACAAGCGACGAAAAACTCGACCGTCCTGCTGATTAGCAAAGGCAACTCGATATTCCGTCTTGGCTCTGTTTGTCGCCTGTGTGACCAGCAACGTCCGAAATGTCACCCCGAGCAACGGATAAATAAGTAACGGCATACCGATCAACGTAATAATCGTTCGTCGATCTCGTAAAATCTCTCGCAATTCCTTCTGCGTCATCCGCCACCAGCGAAGTGACGAGAAGGAACGGAGCTGGTTGGCAGACTTTACCTGATTCGTTTGATTCAAGGGTCGGGCACTCGTCGCTGCTGATTCGCGAATCGATGACGGTGTCGTTTCGGTGGAACCGGAGTTGTCGAAAGGTGGCCTGCTATTCATGCGACTCACCTCCGATCGAGTTGGCGGAAACCGATTGCGGTTGATTCATTAATTGAAGAAACATGTCAAACAGTGTCGAACAGCCGGTCGCCTGTTGAAGCTCGGCGAATGCTCCTTCATGGCGTAATGTTCCGCGATGCAAAAGCCCCATGCGATCGCAGATTTGCGATGCCTCGTCCAATCGATGTGTCGAAACCACAACGGCCTTTCCGAGCGAACGAAGATGTCCAATGTATTCGAAAATGACATGTGTCCCGACGACGTCCAGGCCGCGCGTCGGTTCGTCGAGAAGCATGATTGGCGGGTCGTGCATCAGTGCGCGTGCAAGAGTTACTCGCTGTTTTTGACCGGTACTGAGCGTCGAACATCGCTGGTCGATAAATCGCCTAAGATCAAGGAGATCGGCCAGTGATTCCAATCGCTGATGAGCATAGGCCGGGTCAACGCTATAAAGGTCGGCAAAGAAAAGCAGCATTTCCCGTGGCGTCAGCCATTGATATAATCCAGCGCTGGCTGAAACCAGACCGATTCGGCGTTTCACTTCGTCAGGAAACTGCGAAACGTGAAAGCTATCTACGATGGCATCGCCGCTGGTCGGTTGAAGCAGTCCAAGGATCATTCGAAGCGTGGTCGTCTTGCCTGCACCGTTAGGACCGAGAAGACCGTAGACCTCACCGGCCTTCACTTCGAACGAAAGATGGTCGACTGCGACAAGGGTCTTACCGCCTGAAATGAAGTGGCGAGTCAATTTATCGACAGTAATCATCGTCTATCCGCAGAGATGGTGCCAAGTACAAACGCATAATAGCGAGTCTTTCAGGGCGTCGCGAACGATCAATGTCGAACGACAACATTACAGGCCGGATATGGATCAAAATATTTTGATATTCTCCGTTGAGGATATCTTCAAAATGCTCAAGGTCGGACGTAGAATTACCAGTCTCTCCCTGCAATTGTTTTTGTCTGAGGACTTCCCGCTGATGCTGACTTACGCTCGCAGTCTTGCTTTCGTTCTACAACTTCTTCTGTTGTCAGGTATTTCTGTTGGGCAAGACCAGAACTCGTCTATCGCATCTCAAGCGGTAGTCCATTTTACATTCTCGGAAGAAAACGGTCCGGCGAAGGACTTGGCTACTATCGGGCAGATTACTGATGAGGGAAAGCTGATCAATGATCCGATTCGCGTCGAAAGCCCGTTTTGGAACCAAACGGGGAAAAAGGCGTTACAACTTGACAGCTCAAAACAGCAATATATTGAAGTTGCTGATGGCGTAGACGTTGATGCTCCCGTGGGTGTCACGGTAGCAATGTTTCTGGTGAATCTCACGGAACCTGCCGACACGACTTATCACGGACTTTTCGCGAAGCGAGGGATGTCAGACGGCAAATATTCAACCAATTACGGAATCAACTTTGTCGCGGCAGGCGATAATTTTCAGGTTTATATTCACGACGGAGCAGAATATCGCGTGGCAACGTATGGATCGAAAGACGCGGTCCCATTCCGCAAACTCACATATATCACGGCGACTTACACAGCAGGCGACGCGCCTGGCCAGGACGCTGATACAGATGTCGACGACGTCCGAATGCAGTATTTTATTAATGGTGAACCGCTTGTTCCCAAATCCGCAACGAAAGGCTTTATCAATGGTAACGAAGCGTGGACGCTTGATGTCAATCTGGCAGGGCTCGTCAATAATCTGCCGCTGTCCATTGGTCGAAGTGAAGTTGCGGGCGAATACACAAGCTGCGTGATTGGTGATTTCCGACTTTTTCCGCGAGCGTTGTCGGCGGAAGAAGTCAAGAAACTGTTCCTCGAAGTTGCCGGGGCAAACGTTAACGAATTGATCGCCGCCGACAAGCCAGTTGCGCATGCGGTCCCTGTAATCAATAACTTATCTCAGCCAGGACTGCAGACGGGCCAAACAACTCGATTGATTATCAACGGGGCAGACCTTGGACCTGATCCGACCGTCTTGTTTCCTGTTTCAGAAGTGAAGTTCGCTGTTGTCGACGGATCAATGCCGAATCGAGTTGTCGTCGACGTAACAATTCCCGCTGAAACCGTACCTGGGATCTACCCAATTTGGGTGAAATCCAAAGCGGGAATGAGCAAATCAGTGGCGTTGGCGATTGATCGGTTGCCTCAAGTTGCGATGGGCAGTTCGATGGAAAAGCCAGCAACACTCCCCGCAGCATTTTTCGGAAGTCTCTCCGGGGGACAACAACAGTTGGTTTTCTTTTCGGGAACAAAGGGCCAACGAGTCGTCACCGACATCGAATTAAAACGACTCGGCGGAACAGCAAATCCCGTGGTCGAGATCAAATCTCCGTCAGGAACGCCGCTAACGATTGGCTGGGGACAAAACTCTCTTCGCGGAGATGCGCGAGCTGAATTGACATTGCCTGTAGATGGCATTTACACGATTGAAGTGCATGACCTCACCTTCAATGCGCCAGGGACATCCCCATTTCGCATCAAGGCTGGGGATCTTAAACTGATTGACGGAGTAATTCCTGCTGCGGCGGTTCCAGGTCAGATCGAGATCGAACCTGTGGGAACAGGATTCACGACTGGAACGAGGTTCTCGGGAACATTCTCAACGCAAATCGGAAGTGGAGCGGGTTTATTGTCGATTAGCCCGGATACAGGAATCGTCGGCAGCATTCCGTTTTTAGCGTTAAGCCGCGGAATCGAATTTGTTGAGGCAGTTCCCGCTGCCGACGGAACGTTACAGACGATCGATGCAACGTTCACTCAACCGACAGCAAAAATAGTCGCTGTCAGTGGACGAATTGCAACAAAGGGCGAGAGGGATACTTATCTGCTGAATGTCACGCCGGGTCAGAAGTTGAGATTCACGTTACAGAGCGATTCATTGAATTCCACACTCGAGGGCGAACTCAAGGTATTGGGATATCCCGGTGGT
Organism: Schlesneria sp.; assembly: GCA_037142165.1. Lineage (GTDB taxonomy): Bacteria > Planctomycetota > Planctomycetia > Planctomycetales > Planctomycetaceae > Schlesneria. The sequence goes on from JBAXBD010000157.1 coordinate 6,086, forward strand.
AATGTGCTGGTGCAGACAAGCGACCAGCCAACGATTAGCGACCCAAACCTGGAATTTGGCGTTCCCGCAGGTACCGGCCAAATTCAAATCCAGGTGCGCGACTTGTTCGGTCGAGGAAATACTCGGTCATATTACAGACTCGTGATCGAACTGGCCGACCAGCCACGTTTTGGCCTGATGCTCAATACGCCCACTGTCAATCTTCCTGAAGACGGGTCGGCGATTGTCGAGCTTCAAGTTAATCGCTCTGGATATAACGGGCCGATCAAACTCAGTGTCGTCGGCGACGATTCCGTCAAAGTTTCGCCCGATGAGGTTCCGACCAATCAACAAGGAAAACTCTTGCTGAGGCTCGTTCGTGGCATGGCCAACCAGGGGACAACAAGCTCGTTATTGCGTGTCGTCGGCGAATCCATCGGCATCGAGCCACCGATTAAGCGGACGGCAAACTTGCAAACAGGGGTCGTCGCCCCCACATTTACCGACACAATGGCCGTGGGAACAGTATCGCCTGCGGGACTTTCTTTGGAATTATTGCAACTCCCCACAGTCCTCTTCCGAGGTGTAACGTCGGAACTGGGTTTCGTTATAAAACGTCACGCAGGCCATCCCGCCGCGAACTTACCGGTCAGACTGAGTCTCGACTCCACGGAACCAGTTCGCAAGCGCGATCCGAATAACGCTGCTGCGGGTACGTTTCCCGTGGTTGCCATCGCTCCCCGGATGATTCTTCCCAATGAGCCCGAACAGTCATCGGCCAAGCTTTCAGTCCCAGTGGAAGTTGCCGAACCTGCCATCAACTTTGCCCTTAAAGTGGAAGCGGTTCCGCATGCATACTCAGATCGCGTCCTGTCTACTGCATTCTCACAACCATTTCATGTTGAGATTAAGAACGGAGTGACGCCGAAGTTGGATGATGCAACGCTCGCGTTCGCCGGGGACGTTGATCACAAACTGAAAGGCGTCCTTCAGCGAACAGCTGGCTTTACGGGACCCGTTGAGGTCACGCTGGTTGGACTTCCAGCAGGATATTCTGTTCAGCCAGGAACCGTTGCTGCTGATCAAGATACGTTTGAACTGACAGTTCGAGGACCGAAAGTTGCTGCTGAAACACCAGTTGCTAACGTCAAGCTGCGAGTCACATCGGCGACCAGCCTGCTGGTTCCTGAAAGCCCGGTGAACCTTAAGTCGATACCCTAACTGAACCGAGACGGACACAGCCGTCAAGCAGTATCCGTTTTCCAATTTACAATAGCAATTCGCCTCGCCAGACCGTGACGGCCTGTCCGCCAAGAATCACTCGATCACCCTTCAACGTCAGCCGCAATACACCCCCTCGAGCTGATACCTGATTTGCCATCAGATGCGACTTATTCAGTTGCTTTGACCAATATGGAGCCAAACAACAGTGCGCGGAGCCACAGACGGGGTCTTCATCGACACCGACTGCCGGTGCAAAGAATCGGGATACAAAATCGAATTGGCCGTCGTCTGCTTGAGATGTGGCGATGACACCGCGTACTGGGAGTTTTTCCAGTTTGCGAAAGTCAGGACTCAAGGATCTGACAGTCTTTGCTGAATCAAATATTGCAAGGTAATCAAAGCAACTTTTCCCCAAATGCATGGGCACAGCCCCAAGTGCAATCGATAGTTCCGTTGGAATTTCGATAGTAGTTGCGGCTGTTGCCGGGAAATCAAGCTCAATAAAGTCGCCATCCTGTGTACACGTGAGTACGCCGCTAAGAGTTTGAAAACATATAGGGACTCTTTGGGGAACTAGATTGGATGACCATAATACATGAGCCGTCGCCAATGTGGCATGACCGCAAAGATCAACTTCCACGGTGGGTGTGAACCATCTTAATTCCAGACCATCTTCTCGTTGCCGAACGAATGCCGTTTCCGAAAGGTTCATTTCAGCGGCAACAGATTGCATCCACTTTGGATCTGCAGGCTCGTTCAGCCAGCAAACGGCAGCAGGATTCCCACCAAATGGCTGATTGGTAAAAGCATCAACTTGCCAACATTTGACGGTGGGCATTATTTCCATTCCAAGGTTTTCAGTGAGTGATATGTTTAATTCGCAGAAGGCGATTCTACGAGTGACTGTGAAAGCCGCTGAACTAACAAAAGCGACTCTTCGCTCGTTAACACAATATCATGATTTTTTGCCTCAGTTGTAACAATGGGGGGTAAAAAGCTATGTCTTGCAGAGAGTGCGAGAGTGCAAATTCATTATTTGTGATTGAACAACGTAAGTTCTCGCTTCGATTACTTGACTCCCACCCGTTTCTGTTATCTAATCTGATCTCCACACATTTTTAATGGAGAATCTCAATGGCCAAGAAAGCATCTAGCATCGATTTCAATATGTCCGAAACCATTCGTGACATTCTGACGGAAAATCCAAAGCTGGGTCCGAAAGAAGTAACCGATGCGATTTTGGCAAAGCATCCTGGAGCCAAAATTAATAAAAACAGCTTCTCGGTTGCGTTTTATACGGGTCGGAAAAAGCTTGGCATTAAGACGTCGTCTGGCCGTGGCAGAAAAGTCGGAGTGCGAAAATCACTTTCAGGTCCAAATCCAAAAGTTGATCTGGCAAGACTGCAAGCCGCTGCAAAGTTCCTCAGCGAAGTCGGTGGTGCCGAAGCGGCTCTGGAAGCGATTAAGCAGGTTCAGGCCGTTCAGGTCAAGTAACGACGCAGTCGTTCCCGACTGCGACATTAGCTTCGATCTCTTCGCAACGAGAGTTTATTGTAATCAGGCCGACGTTGTGAACCGCAAGGCTCGCAATGTCGGCTTGTACTATTGCCATCGCTTAATCGCCTTGAGCCACAAGGCTTTGAACCTCAACTGTCGCGACTGCTTCTCGGAAACGTGATTTTCCAAGAAGTGGCGCAAGTTCCACGGGTTCATGGAGCGGAGGTGACTAGCGAATCTCTTGGGGCGACTCACGATGTGATGCGACCTTGTCATCATGTCCCTTTACCCAAGTTCGACTGATTCAAGAGGCACGTTATCCCGAGGCAACTTCAAAGCGTATTGACGAATTAAGGGGTGGGAGTTGTTCGTTACGAAGCTGTAAATCCCTTTAATGAAAGTCGTAATCGTTATCCTGGGCAAAGTAGAGGGCCACTTTACATATCTAGACATGCCAGCAGGTTCGGGTTTGACTTCAGCGCGATCGCTAGAAAAATCTGTAATTCCCAAGCAGTATTCTTGAAAAACGTGGCACTCAAATTGACCCGGCTTCAGTACGCATCATGGATGAGATCTGGCAACACCGTCCCGGCGTCTCCTTCCAGCCAGCAACCATTACGCGGTTTGGGATCGATCGTGATCACTGTCGCTCCGGCAGCTTTGGCGTTGTCTGGAAGCATCGCCGCGGGATACACGGCTCCAGATGTTCCCACTGACAGAAACACGTCACATTCCTTTGCAGCTTCGCAGGCTTTGGTCCATTCAGCTTCCGGCAAGCCATCTCCAAACAGGACGACGTTTGGTCGATGACGGCCCATCCAATCAAATGGATATCGCTTTCGCAATTCCAACAGCAACGCAATCGCCGACTGCTGATTGCTGGTATATTTTCGCAGGGCGTCCGCAATCTGAATTAAATCTTTTCGATTAAATCGCCGTACTAACTTACCAGTCGAAATATCAACAACGTCCAACAGCGATCCGTGAACTTCCAGCACTTCGGTCGAACCAGCCGACTGATGAAGGCCATCAATGTTCTGCGTAATGACCGTTGTTTTGACCCGTTGTTCCATCCGAACGATGGCTTGATGCCCGGCATTCGGTTCCGCCTTTCCGACAGGCTCAATGACATTCAGAACGAATTCGGCGACCGAATGTGGTTTCGTGAGAACTGTCGTCAGCAGTCCATTCCAAGTTGCATAAAGTTCCGGCGGGAATCGCTGCCAAAACCCATCCGCGTCGCGAAATGTCGGAATCCCGCTTTCGGCTGAAATACCGGCTCCCGTAAAGACGACGACTCGCTTCGCTTTGCGGAGCGCCAGAACGGCAGTGATCCAGTTGTCGATATCCATTGGAACACCTCGCCCGACAGGGGATTTCATTGAGACAAACTTGAAGTCAAACGGCAAATGAATTACCCATCACGAACGGACTCGGTGTTGGGCATTCGCAACGATTGACCCGATGAATTGGCTGTAATCCTCTTTCATCGGCAGGTCCAAATCCTTTTTGATCCGGCGACGACGAACGATCACATCCTCGCCCGTGAGGGGATTGCAC
>JBAXBD010000158.1:0-10327 GCA_037142165.1 Schlesneria sp.
TTCGCCACGCTTTCCGCCACCACAATACGAAGGTCTATGTTGGAGGGAACCTGGCGTATGACGAGCGAGCCAGACTGATTTCAGAAATGCGTGCAAGGCCCAGTCATTTTGTGGCCCAGGAACCGATCGTGGGATCGACGGCCCCTGTGTGGTGCAACGATCGAATGCAGCCATGGCACGTGACGTTAAGGGCCTTCGCCGTGGCGACTGATGGCGATTATCAAGTCATGCCCGGAGGCTTGTCACGAGTTGCGACTCGGTCAGAAACACTGACCGAATCCATGGCGGCCGGGCAACGCAGTAAGGACGTCTGGATTCTTGCCGATGGCCCGGTTGAACCGGTGTCATTGCTTCGCCCCAAACAAACCGCATTAGAACTTCGCCGGAGCGCAAACGACTTGCCCAGCCGGGCGGCTGATCATCTGTTCTGGCTGGGACGCTCGATTGAAAGGACGGAGGCCAAGGTACGTCACGCACGCAGCGTTGTGGCTCGCATGACGAGTGAACTTCAACCGGCTCGATTGTCGGATCTTCATTTACTGGTCCTGGCGATCGACGACCCGGGCGAATCACCATTGGCTGCGAACACTGATGAAAACGGGCTGTGGCAAGCACTGGTCGAATCGGTCTGGTCGTTTCTTCATGATCCTTATCGTAAGGCAGGCTTATTCGACGCAATTGAGACGACTCACCGGACGGCTTCAATCGTCCGAGATCGTATTTCTGTCGATGGCTGGCGAATTATCAACCAATTGAAATTTCCGCAATCACGTCAGGTCACTGCCCCCAGGACATCGGCGGACCTTGCAGAAGCATTAGCCCCGTTAAACCAACTGCTGACTTCGCTTTCAGCGTTCAGTGGCCTCTGTAACGACAGCATGACGCGCGGCCCGGGTTGGCGATTTCTTGATATCGGACGTCGAATTGAACGGGCATTACAAACGCTCAGGGTCATTCGCGGCTTGCTGGTTGATGGTCAAGCGGACGTTCTACCGCGACTCGAAGCGATGCTCGAAATCGCGGACAGTTCGATGACCTACCGTTACCGTTATCTCACGACGCTTCAGTTGGCACCGGTGCTCGATCTTGTATTAGCGGACGAATCGAACCCGCGGGCCGTTGGCTTTCAACTCATGGCGTTGTCCGAGCATGTCCGAAGTCTTGCCCGTGACGAATCTGAAATGGTCCGCACCTCAGAACAAAAGCTTGTTTTGTCGGCTCAAGCCTCTCTCCGTTTGGCCGATGTGGAATCCTTCTGCGCAGTGAATGGTACCGGTGATCGCCGACAATTGGACAAGTTTTTGGCCCTGCTGACTTCCGATCTTCGTGCTCTCTCCGATAGCATTACTCATACGTATCTCACGCACACGGTTGATTCGAGACAACTTGAGGTCCAGCTTCAGATTCCAAGACGAGCGTGAACTGCGCTTGTTTTTTTTGATTTGAGGGTATTCGAATCCGTGTTCGTTGGTTTTGTCTCCTCGTCATTAAAAACAACTGATGCACTATACCGTTCGACATACAACGACGTATTCGTACACTGACCCAGTGTCAATCTGTCAGAACGATGTTCATTTGACGCCACGCCAGACTCCGTTTCAAACGACTGCCGGTTTCCTGTTAGAAGTCTCTCCAGAGCCAATGCTTCAGCGTTCCTGGATCGATACGTTTGGGAACGAAGTACGCTATTTCTCGCTGGAAGAGCCGCACCAGGAACTGCGAGTGACCGCTCGAAGCCGAATCACGGTCATGAAGCGAGAACTCCCCTTGGCGTTTGAAACGTCCCCTTGGGAAACCGTTCGTGACCAACTTGCTGCTGCCGAAACCGCTGAAATGCGAATGATGTCCCAATTTCGTTTTGAGTCTCCCTATGTTCGTTATTTGAATGAAGCCCGCGATTACGCACTACCAAGTTTCACTCCTGGCCGACCCATTCTTGATGCCGCCCTCGATCTGACGTCGAGAATTTACCACGAATTTGAGTACGCTCCCGCCGCGACGAGCATTAACACTCCCACGAAGGAAGTGCTTGAAAAGCGTCGTGGTGTCTGCCAGGACTTCGCCCATCTTCAGATTACCGCCTTGCGAAGTCTGGGTCTGGCAGCCCGCTACGTCAGCGGTTATCTCGTGACTGCCCCACCACCTGGTAAGCCGAGACTCGTCGGAGCCGATGCTTCTCACGCATGGCTGGCAGTCTTTTGCCCAGGACACGGATGGGTCGACTTTGACCCGACAAACAACGTGATTCCGCAAGAGCGACACATTACCATCGGCTGGGGCCGCGACTACGGTGATGTGTGTCCAATTCAGGGAGTCCTGACCGGCGGCGGCTCGCACGTGTTGACTGTCTCAGTTGACGTCGCGCCAGTGCCGATTGACGCCACATGATGAGGTCCCTATAAACACCCCCCTCTTCGACTTTCCGGTCGAGGCTGTTATTTTGCTTTGCCTTCGGTCCAATCCCTTTGTCTAGGATTGCCCTTGCCATGATTCAAGTCAAATTGCCAGACGGTACTATTGTTGATCATCCTGATCACGCCACCGCATATGATGTCGCTTCGGCCATCAGCCCAAGGCTGGCATCGGCAGCCATAGGTGCGGTTGTTGCCGGACAGGTCACGGATGTCCTGAGACCTCTCAGTGAAGTTACCGACGAGCGGCCGGTGCCACTTCAGCTTTTGACCGAAAAAGACCCCGCTTCGCTGGCAATCCTGCGGCACTCATGTGCGCATATCATGGCACGTGCCGTGATGCGATTATGGCCCGGCGTCGAGTTGGCCTTCGGACCGACAACGGGGCATGGTTATTACTACGACATCGCGTGCTCGCACAAAATTAGTGAAGATGACTTCCCCCGGATCGAAGCAGAAATGCAGCGGATCGTTGACATGGGCGAACCGTTTGAACGGTTCATCTGTGATCGTGATGAAGCACTGAAACTTGTCGATGGAATGTCTCAATCGCTCAAGGTTGAACATATCAACACGGGCCTCGCCACCCATCCGACCGTCAGTTTTTACCGACAGGGTGAGTTCGTAGACCTTTGCCGTGGACCGCATATTCCGGATGCAAAACGGATTAAGGCGTTCAAGTTACTCTCTGTGGCAGGTGCCTACTGGAAAGGGGATGCCAGCGGGAAACAGTTACAAAGATTGTACGGCACCGCCTGGTTCTCACAAAAGGACCTCGATGGATATCTTGATCAGGTCAATGAAGCGAAGCGTCGAGACCACCGAGTACTCGGCAAACAACTGAACCTGTTCGCAATCAGTCAAGAGGTTGGTCAGGGTCTCTGTTTATGGCTTCCCAAAGGAGCCACCATCCGGGCAACGCTTGAAGACTTCATCAAGCGGGAACTGATTGCACGTGGCTATCAGCCAGTCTACTCACCTCACATCGGTCGAGTCGACCTTTATGAAACCAGCGGGCATTTTCCGTATTATCGCGAATCCCAGTTTGCCCCGATCTTCGGCCACGACGCCGGAGCACTGGTCGATTATTGGGTTCGTCGTCTCGAAGCCTTGATCTCGGATGGAACTCCCTTTTCTCCTGAAGATGAAAAGAAACTGGCGGACTCAGCGAAGCTAATGGGCACGGACCTCGCCGATTTTCCCACGAACGGAGTTCCTACGGCGCGTAAAGAGTTCTTGCGAGCCTGGGAGAAGCAGCAGGAGCGATACCTGCTCAAGCCGATGAACTGTCCTCATCACGTGCAGATCTACAAGGCGCAACAACGAAGCTACCGCGATCTTCCCGTGCGACTGGCAGAATTCGGTACCGTCTACCGGCACGAACAGTCAGGCGAACTGAATGGAATGCTGCGAGTTCGCGGCCTCACCCAGGACGACGCACATCTGTTTGTCACGCCAGATCAAGTTCTGGAAGAGTTCAAATCAACGCTGGAACTGGTCAAATTCGTGCTCGCCAGTGTTGGCCTCAATGATTACCGCGTTCAACTGTCATGCCGTGATTCGAAGAACAAATCGAAGTACGTTGGTACGGACGAAGGTTGGGAAAACGCTCAGAATTCGTTGAGAAAAGTCCTTACCGAAATGCAGATGCCTTTCGTCGAACGGGAAGGTGAAGCCGCGTTCTACGGACCCAAGACCGATTTTATGGTTCGCGACTGTATCGGTCGCGAGTGGCAACTCGGTACCGTTCAGCTCGATTTCAATCTGCCTGAACGATTTCAACTGGAATACGTGGGTGCAGACAATCAGACCCACCGTCCGGTCATGATCCATCGCGCTCCGTTTGGTTCGATGGAACGTTTCACAGGAATGTTGATTGAGCACTTTGCCGGGGCATTCCCACTCTGGCTGGCCCCCGAACAGATTCGAATCATGTCGATCAGCGACAAGTTCGAAGACTACGCCAAACAAGTCGAGGCCCGCTTCCGTGCCGCTGGCTTCCGCGTAACAACTGACCTTCGTGGTGCCAAGATCAACGCTAAAGTTCGCGATGCGCAAGTCGAACTGATTCCCTACATGTTGATCGTTGGTGCTCGTGACGTCGAAAACGGGACGGTATCAATCCGTGACCGTATCGAAGGTGACCTCGGTGCCGTGTCGTTGGAGGATGCGCTGACCAAGCTTCAGAAAGAAGTCGCTGAACGAACAATCCGACAAGTGAGCGAAAAGAAGTTTCAACAGTTTGACGAAGCAGGCGAAGCGGCGAACGAATATTGAGCTAGCTTGTGAGTCGGCTTGCGATCGACGGGTAACGTCAAATGCCAGACATCGATCGTTGCGTGGGCTTGATGCTTGAATCTGCAATTACAACTCTCGAAACCACGGGAGACTGTTGTCGTGCGAAAGAACAAACTGCCCCCGACAGTCGCGGGATTCGGCCTCATTTCATTCATAGCGACCTTCTTGACCTCCGTAGCATTGCTGGAATCTGCTGAACCTTTGCCGACGGTCGTCGCCACACAGATCGATGACCCGTTACGAATGGCCTTGCCACCCGAAGTCTTCGCACTGGCTGGGGTCGAATCAAACATCTATTTTGACAACATTGTTCTTGCGCTTAACCCTGCAAATTATGTGTTTGATATCACTTGCCCTAAGGGCAAGCAACAGGCCGAACGATGGACTTGGACGCCGACCGAGGCCGACGTTGGCGATGTTCTGCTTCAGTTTGAAGTCCGTGATGATCTCAACCGGATCGTCTCACGCGGAAGAACGACTATCAAAGTCTCGGCAACCAAGTCGGACAAGAACAAATCACTTTCGTTGTTACTCGTTGGCGACAGCCTGACACATGCCTCAATCTATTCTCAGCATTTACTCGATCTCGCAGGCAGACCGGGCCAACGAGCTTTAACCTTGATTGGGTCTCATGGCGTTGAACCGACGTTAGGTCTCAACCGCCACGAGGGATACGGCGGCTGGACGGCTCATCGATTCGCGACCCATTTTACAGTTACGGCACGACTAGGAGACTATGCAAAACGAGGTAGCCCGTTCTTGTACAAGCAAGCTGATGGCACTGTGAAGCTCGATTTCCAGCACTATTGCCAGGACTTGAATGAGGGACGATTTCCGGACGCGGTGACGATCTTTCTCGGCCCCAACGACATCTTTTCGTATCAAGACGAAACGATTGAAGCGGGTATCCAAGAAATGTTGGGCCACTACGATAAGCTGATTGAAATGGTGAAAACAGCAAGTCCCATCACTCGGATTGGCGTCATGCTCCCAGTTCCGCCAGCAGCGAGTCAGGATGCCTTCGGCAACAACTATGCAAGCGGCCAGACTCGCTGGCAGTACAAACGAAACCAGCATTTTTTGGTATCGGCGATGATCAAGCGGTATGGAAGCCGACAATCTGAATCGATTCATCTAATCCCGACGCACGTGAACTTGGATACCGTTCACAATTATCCGACGGAAACGGTGTTACCTAACGCTCATGCAGAATTGAAGGTCGTCCGGCAGAGCAACGGAGTTCACCCGGCGGCGACAGGCTATCGCCAAATCGGGGACACGGTTTATGCCTGGCTCGCTTCTCTCGACAACGTCGAAGTCCCCTGATTTGTTCATCGCGACCATATGGCAACGCAGCCCCACCCCCAGCACCGGGGTCACCGATTTTGAAGAATCGACCAGCAGACAACCACGAAGCCTCAATCAATGAAGCTGCGGACAGAACTTCCAAATCGAATTCAACCGGTGGCCCTCCAATGGGCGGCGGTGGACTTGACGGGGGTCGTTTTTCGGCGCCGCCGAAGCAAAGGGCGTCATCCGCGTCACTCCAAAATCACTGGTCATTCGTCAAAGACAACGAATTCACGATGAAATCATCGAACTGCTGGAACAACTGAAAAGAAGCGGCTCTGAAACAGGCATAACTCTTTGATAATTTCCGGTGACCATCACAACTTATGGCGATGAATTAGCGTGATAATTGACGGTTCTTAATTTCAACGATACGTTTGCGACGACCGAAACGTCGTAGCAATCGGCTAGTGCCCGTTGCCGAATCGTTAACTCTTCCACCAAAGAACAACTCGTGCACATCCAACCCTATCTGGACTTTAATGGACGCTGCGAGGAAGCGATTGAGTTTTACCGCGAGGTGCTGGGTGCTAAGGTGGGCATGCTGATGCGGTTCAAAGAAAGCCCAGATCCTCACTCCGCCGACTCGGAGTCGCCCGACGCCGGAAACAAGGTCATGCACGCCGCTGTGCAAATTGGCGATACGATCATTTTCATGTCCGACGGTCAATGTTCAGGAAGCCCAATGTTTCAGGGCATAAATTTGTCGCTGAGCGTTTCAAGCGACGCCGAAGCAACGGAGCGGTTCGAAGCACTTAGTCAGAACGGCCAGGTTCAAATGCCGCTGACGAAGACGTTCTTCTCTTCAAGTTTTGGTATGGTCGCGGATCAATTCGGCGTGATGTGGATGATCATGGTGGTACCTCAATAGGAAATTCTCATGTCCACAGTTCGTGTTCTTGTCGGTACACGTAAAGGCGCTTTTATCCTCACGTCGGATGGAAAACGTGAGAATTGGGATGTCAGCGGCCCGTTTTTCGGTGGTTGGGAGGTCTACCATCTGAAAGGTTCACCCGTTGATCCGAATCGGATTTATGCGTCTCAATCAAGTGCCTGGTTCGGGCAATTGATTCAGCGTTCCGACGATGGCGGCAAAACGTGGGAACCAGTCGATAACAAGTTCGCCTATGACGGCGTTCCGGGGACTCATCAGTGGTACGATGGGACGCCGCACCCCTGGGAATTCAAACGAGTCTGGCATCTCGAACCGTCGCTATCTGACCCCGAAACGGTTTATGCCGGAGTCGAAGACGCTGCCTTGTTTCGGACCAGTGACGGCGGAAAGTCATGGCACGAACTTTCTGGTTTGCGAACACAAGGAACTGGTGCCAACTGGATGCCCGGAGCAGGGGGGATGTGTCTACATACGATCCTGATCGACCCGGTCGACCCGCGACGAATTTTCATTGCCATTTCTGCCGCAGGGGCATTTCGAACGGACGATGGCGGCCAGACGTGGAAGCCAATCAATCGAGGCTTGAGATCGGAACATATTCCTGACCCCACTGCTGAAGTCGGCCATTGTGTTCACCGGATTGCGGCACATCGATCACGCCCCAACGTCCTGTTCATGCAGAAGCATTGGGACGTCATGCGCAGTGACGACGCTGGTGATTCGTGGCACGAAGTCAGCGGCGACCTGCCGACCGACTTTGGATTTACCATCGACGTCCACGCTCACGAACCCGAAACGGTTTACGTCGTCCCGATCAAGAGTGACTCGGAACACTATCCGCTGGACGGAAAGCTGCAGGTCTTTCGCAGTCGAACGGGTGGAAACCATTGGGAAGCACTCACAAATGGGCTTCCACAACGCGACTGTTATGTCAACGTATTGCGCGACGCCATGGCCGTTGATTCGCTTGATCAATGCGGAGTGTACTTCGGCACAACCGGAGGCCAGGTATATGCCTCAGCCGATTCCGGAGACCATTGGATGCCGATCGTGCGGGATCTTCCTCCTGTGGTTGCGGTTGAGGTCCAGACGCTGCCATGATTCGTATTGTTCTCCCGCCGCATCTGCAAACGTTAGCCAAAGTCGGAAGCGAGGTCACGGTTAAGGTCGAAGGGACCGCAACACGAAATGCGATTCTCGACAAACTTGAGGCTGATTATCCCATGCTTCGCGGCACAATTCGGGATCACGTGACGCTGAAGCGGAGACCTTTCCTGAGGTTCTTCGCTTGTGGCGAAGATCTTTCGTTTGAGCCGGCGGATATACCGTTACCTGACGCAGTCTTAGCGGGCGTTGAGCCCTTTTTTGTCGTGGGGGCGGTGGCGGGTGGATAACGCCGCCGTTGTGCAAGAACCTTCTGGCTGCACGGGCCTGACGGCAGTAATGGGACGAATGGGACCAATAGGACTTATGGGACGATGGGCGTATGATGTCCTTTCAAATAAGTCCAATCTGTCCCATCATTCCGATTCGTTTTTTTCAACGAATTGTTTGGGCTCTGATCGTGCTGATGTTTACTCGAAAGGGAGGCTTGGCGTTATCGTCGATGGCTGATTAACAGGCGTTTGGCTTTCCGAAGATGCCGCATCTCATGTCGTCCGTATCATTGGCGGTTCGACTCAGCCGCTCTCAAAATATGAATTGTCGATTACTTAACTGGAAATCCAATAAATGAACCGAGTCAAAACCCCTCAAAGTCGGTGTCTTGCTGGCGTCGCGCGTTGTGATGTGACCCCCGTCGTCGGGACATTCCATCGCATGTGGGGAGCCGCCACACACAACCGATCCACCGGAGTGCATCGGCCGCTAACGGCGACGGTACTGTATTTGCAAAGCTTGTCCGACGATGGGCAACCGCCGAGAGCGTTGATTGCCTTGGATCACTGCTTGCTGTGGCCGAAGGAGATGAATCAGTTGCTTGACTCGATCTGTGCAGCGACGGGAATGGGTCGCGAGTCTCTGATCGTCTTCTTTTCACACACACACGGTGCGGGGTTAATGGGACTGGAACGCAAGGAACTTCCGGGGGGTGACTTGATTGAACCCTATCTGAAAGATCTTGCGACTAGGATCAGTGATCTGGTTCGGGAGTCTCATCGTCGATCGGTCCCCGCAACGATAGTTTATGGCCAAGGCCACTGCAGCCTGGCGCAAAATCGTGATTATCTCGATGCCGAACGTGGCCAATACGTTTGCGGCTACAATCCAAACGGCGTCACAGACGACACGGTCATCATCGGACGCGTCACTTCCGACACTGGGGCTCCCATTGCCACATTCGTGAACTATGCATGTCATCCGACGACGTTAGCATGGGAAAACACACTAATCAGCCCTGACTATATCGGTGCAATGCGGGAAGTCGTTGAAGGGGCATCCAACGTCCCATGCCTGTTTATCCAAGGGGCATCAGGTGATATTGGCCCCAAACACGGCTTTGTTGGTGACGTCGAAATTGCAGATCGCAATGGTCGGCAACTGGGATATGCCGCTTTGGCAGCCTTGGAATCGCTTCCAGCCCCGGGTGAAGAGTTTGAATATGTCGGGCCTGTGATTTCTGGCGCAACTCTCGGGATCTGGAAGTACTCGCCGGAGCCTGTCGAACGTGCGTCACAGCATTCGCGGTGGATTGTTCGGGAAGACATTGTGCCGCTGAAGTACCGCAGCGATCTTCCTTCTCGTGCGGACCTCGAACAGGAAGAATTGCAGCATCGAGCTGACGAGCAGGCGGCGATCGCCAAAGGGGATGCCGAAGCGATTCGCGATGCTCATGCGATGGTCGAACGAACCACCAGACGCTTGATTCGCCTTGCACCGTTGCCACCAGGCGAAAGCTATCCGTATCCACTGATCGCATGGCGGATCGGAGATGCCGTCTGGCTGGCTCTGGACGGTGAACACTACAATATCCTTCAACGGACGCTACGCGCGAGATTTCCGAATGTTCCCTTGGTCATCGGAACGATCGCCAATGGCTCGACCGTCTGGTATCTGCCTGAAACGACGAGTTACGGACTCGGGCTGTACGAAGAGGAGGTTTCGGTACTCGCTCAAGGCTGTCTTGAAGCGGTGATTGAAGCGGCGACGAATGCAATTCAGAAACTGATTGAGGTTTGATTTGCAATGCAAGTCTTGCCGCTACGGTGTTAACGACGTATTCTTTGTTCATAGAAGATTCATAATCCGGCGATGCCGGATACGAGCAAATCGAGGGAACGACAGGTCGAACTGTGTGAAGGAAACGAGATGATTCAGTGGCGGAGATTTTGGCGGGCGGCTTTGTTGATCGTGGTTGGCAGCGGGTTGTTTGTGA
>JBAXBD010000159.1:0-10288 GCA_037142165.1 Schlesneria sp.
TTCGTTGATTATCCCACGAGATTGCCACGGCTCGGACGACATCAACGGCGTCAATTTCTCGAATTTGCGCCCCGTCGGCGGGATTCCAGACGCGAAGTTTTTTGTCCGCTCCGCCAGAGACCAGATGTTGTTGCGTGGTTGCATAGGCCAGGGCAAACGTTCCTCCCGCGTGGCCGGCAAGTGTTCGAACTTCCGTTCCTTCATTCGCCTTCCAGATCTTGATCGTGCCGCTGGCGTCGGCCACGGCAACTTCCTGATTGTTTGGATGGATGGCGACGGCTGTGATTGCTGCCGCCTGTTCGGGATAAGCTTTGATCAGCATGCCGTTATTCACGTCGAACAGACGTGCTATCTTGTCTTCGCAGCCCGTAATGATACGACCACCATCGAACTGAAATGAAAGTGATGTGACCGCGCCGTTGTGTCCATCAAGATTTCGCAATGGTTTCTGGTCGCCGTTATTCCATAACCGGCACGTCTTATCTGCCGACCCCGTCGCAACCATCGAATTGTTGGGATTCACTCGTAGCGTCAAAATCGGTTGTTCGTGCCCTGCCGCCATCCTGGTCGCTTGACCCACGTTGGGCCATCGCTTGACCAGTCCATCGGCACCTGAAGTCATGACCCAACTATTATTCGGCGGATAAGCCAGTCCCGTGATTTCCGCTGTATGGGCACCGAATACACCCTGTGGAGTCCCATCAACAGGATTGAACAATCTGACAAACCCCGCAGTGTCCACGATACCGATCTGGACTTTGTCAGGTCGAAATGCGACTCGAGTAACAGGGTAAGGCAATGGACCGATTTCTTTCAATAACTGACGATCGGCAGCGTTCCAGATGCGCAACATCTTGTCGCCACCACCCGTCAGCCATTGTGTTCCATCGGCGTTCAAAGCCACTGATGCGGAACCCTGATGAGGTTGCATCGTCGCAGTTGGCTTCGAGATGGGAACATCCCAAAGCTTGATCGTGTTATCGAGAGAACCACTGGCGAGGCGATTTCCGTCTTTCGTGATCGCCACGCAAAGTACTAACCCCGTGTGTCCGCTCAATGTTTTTAACGTTGTTCCCGAATTCAAATCCCAGATCCGCAAGCTCTTGTCGAAGCTCGCCGTGACAAGTTTCGTCCCGTCGGGCGTATAGACCGCTGCATACGCAGGATCGGTATGGCCAATTAATAATTTTGGTTCAGCAGCACCAAGTTGGGACGTCATCACAGCTAAAAGCAACAATAGCGAAGTAGCGCGATCGAGCATATTCGAATCCCATAAAGACATCAAAAACACGAATCACTTTGGCAATTTCAACAATACAAAGTTTAAACAGACTTCCCCGCAAGTTGTATCAGCAATCGTTCCAGCTGCATTCGTTCAGGAAGTGGGTTGGCCCCTTTCATTCCCGCGTCGACATTCACCAAACGTTGCAAGATCTGTTCGGCCTTCGCTCGCCCTAAACGGCGAAGATACGATTGCCCGGCGTTGACGGCGGCGGGAAAGACGCCCGCCTGACGCAGCGCCTGATCAAGCGAATTCGACCCGCGGGACAGATCTGTCGCGATGGCAAACTTCTTGAAAACATAAGAAATGCCACCGAGCAATTTCATTGGTGGTTCACCTGCGGTGAGCAATTGATCAAGTGCCGTCAGCGCAAACGCCAGATCGTCGTCGCGGGCGGCGTCGGTCATCGCCCATGTTGTTTCTGTCCTCCAACCACCGACGAGCGATTTCACATCGTCGAGTTCAATCTTTCCCTTGGCCCCGACGTACGAGCCTAATTTTGCCAGTTCCGTGTTCAACATGCCGAGTTCCTCACCGACCAATTCGATCAGCAGGGATGCGGCATCACGAGCGAGCGTTTGTCCATACAAGTCTTTTGCGGTTTCCTGCAGCCACTTCAATAGTTGTGGACCTTTCAGTTCCGAGCAGTCGATCTCAAGCCCCTTGGCCGAGATTTGCTTGTACAGCCGCGTCGTCTTGGGCCAGGAATTCACATCAAGGACAAGAACCGATTTTTTCGCCGGTTTATCGACCAGCTTTTCCAGCCCAGCCCGATTTTTTGTCACGAATTCGTCGGCATCATCTACGATGATCAAGCGGCGATCACCCCACATCGACACGGTATGCAGTTCGTCCGAGACCGACGACAACTGTGCATCTCGTCCGGTGAATCGAGTAAAACATGTATCGTCATCGTCCACGATCTGCTGACGAAGGACGTTGAGTACTGCCTGTTTTAAATGCCTTTGACCGCCGGATAAAACGACAACGCCAGCAATTGAGTCTGGTATTTTCTTGAGAAACTCAACAGCATGCATGAAAGTGTCTGTTTCTTGTAATGGCTTAGAATTCAAGTTTACTGGAGTCCAATTCTGAGTCTGAAATTGTGTCGACTCATGACCGTCCGGGTTTCATGGTACAATTCACTCACAGCAATGTCACCAACGTCCGGTGATTCCTGACACAGAAACCCAAACGGCGATTTCGGATCAAAAATCATGAAACACGGCGGACTGACGGATGGCGCAGGCCAATTGAAAATGGCAGCCGACAAGCTGGAGGAAGCGTGGGAGGCGGCGCGGACCGATTGGAACGACATCGTCAGCCGGACAATGGAAGAAGAACAGCTTCAGCCGCTGCTGCAACAACTGCGAGCGACGCTCGATGCAGTCTCACGAACCAGCCACGTTCTGACGACTGCCGTCCGCGAGTGTGAAGACGAACGGCATATGTAATTGTCGTTTCGGAAATTTTGCGTGATCAGTTCTTGTCTACGATCCTCGTAGACTTCAAATTCAAGAATGGTCCGGGGACAGATGCTGTGCACTTCAGCAGGGTAAAGGCCGGGAAGCCGATGACCAAAACTTGCAAGTAATGCTGATGAACGTCAAGGCACGTTCCGTGCCCGACCGACTTCAGAATTTCTTGACAGGGATATGGCGTTGAAGTTCGATACCTGAAAACGGAGATGGAAGCCTCACTCGGGGTCAAGGCAATTGTCCCAACGGGCCGGCTCGCGCCGGTCGGTTGGGCTTTGTTTTTAAGACCTTTCAGCTCATCTATGACAAAGTCACTGCTTCAATCTCGGCGACGAAGCTTCCAGCGTCGCTGCCCAGGAACGATGAGATCACGTCGAAGACGGCGTCACTGAAGCCGCCGACGTTCAGGATATCACTGCGTTCCGGAGCCTGCGTTGTCGTGTTTGGTTGCAGGTCGATGCAGATCAGCTTTGGCCCCACGATGTCACCACCTTGCAGTCGAACCTGGTTCTGCACGAACAATTGCCATTCCGTCACAACGCCCGTCGAGCCGCCTGAGCCGTTGTAGTAGGGACGACCTTGGTAGACCCAACTCTCGTTGTCACTCACCAGTACGACTCCTGCGAACTTACGCTTGAAGTAAGCGGAGTTGGCCTTTCGGATTGGCAACGAACAGTCGGTTCCACCTCCACCGAACCTCGCCAGCCGGTTCGCCAGGCTCAGGATCGAGTCGGACGGATCGACGTTGGCGTCAAACGCGCGGGTGTCGAACGGAACGACGATGCTGTCGCGGTTGCGCCGCAGGATGGCGGCTGCCACGAGGGCGGCGACATCCACACAACGCATCTTCGATGTACCTCCTCGACCACGGTTTCCCGTGACGGGTGACTGCATCGAACCCGAAACGTCGAGACCAATGACAACTGGGCCCGGCAACTTAGGCACGTTACCACAAGCGATCTCTGCCGCAGTGTGCAGGGCCGCTTTAATCGCCTCAGGGATCTCCGCTGACGCATTCACATACCCCGCGAAGAACTGATATGGAAACTGTCGCGACCCACGGATTTCGATTTCATCCGCCAGCCGGTCGGCCACCGTCTGAACGATCGCCTCATCCGCGAAGACACCGTGCCGCTGCAGGGTGTTGAGGTTCATCCGCAACGCCTGAGGTCCCATCGTCTGCGCGATCGCCGCCCAGACTTTGGAACCCTTCGCCGTGTCGGCCAGTAAGTCCCAACGGGCGTGCAGTCGATCCAGCAGAGCGATCTGCTGCTCGGCCGTTTCCGCCGTACGGAACTCGACCAGCAACCGAACCTGCTCGGGCAAATCGACTTCACAAGCCGGCGCCCAATTCGACTGCTCCTTATCTGTCAGCCAGCCGAAGAGCGCGCGCCGTCCGTTGTCGACGGGCGTCGGTCGCGCCAGCCGAAGGATGTCGCGCAAGCTCGGATCATGACCGATCGATGCTGACAACAGCTTCTCCGGCGAGGCCGTGTTCAGCCAGCGTTGAAAAGCTCGTTGTAACGAACTCGACAGGCTTTTCTTGCCGAACTGGCCCGATCGGATCATCTGGAACAACGTCCGTAAAACTCGTCCATTGTCGATAACCCGATCGAAGACCTTATGGAAAAGCACGGTGTCTCGTGCGGCCAAGGTTGCCGCCAACGCGGCAGGCATGTCCTTCAGGTAAGCTCGTTCGCGACTGTAAATCGCCAGTTTTGCCAGGAAGACATTATCATTCACCTGGCTGACCAGTGACTGCAGCGTCGCGAGCTGCTTCTCTGCGTCGGCGTAAAAGGTGCCGTTGAAGCAGCCTGTCGCCGCTAACTGAGCGAGCGCGTGCTTTGGTTCCAAGGCGTACGCCGGTCCGCCTGCGTCATTTCGCGAGGTTGCTCGCGGCAATAGCGACTTCAAACTTGAAAACAACGACTTGTTGGCCATCGAGGCCTCCTTCCCTAGCGGTCGAGACGATGCGATCTGCCGAGAGCACATCGCTCACGCAAGAAGACCGATCGAGCCCGTACTCGACGAAAAATGTCCGCGATCCAATGAAGGTTGATCAGGGATACCGGGCTTTGTCTGCTGATAAGGGCGAATGACAATATTTAGCGGAGGTTGCCAGCCTCCCATTAAACATTCATGTGGCGGCAGGAAGCCTCCACGACAAAAAACAACGATTCAACGAAGGTGAGTCAGAGCTGCCGGTCCAATTTGAATTGGTCAGGCGCCGTGCGACCGTAGCACTGTGGCACTAACTCATCGATAAATGGACTCCAACAAGGCAGTTGAATTGTTGTCTCAAAAACATCCGACGAAGTTGTGGCCGGATTTCCGGGCCAAAACGAACTTTGAAAGAGGCCCGGGCTGGATTCGAACCAGCTAAGTCCATGTATTCCAAACCGGCAGTCGAATGTGTCTCCAAAGTTTGCTGTAAAAAACATGTCCCAACGAAGTTGCAATCAGAGAACGCCTCTTGCGAGGCGACGGGCGCGTTAGACCACTCCGCCACAGCGCATTTCCACGCTGGTGGGATTCGAACCCACGGTTCTTACGAACACACGTTCCATGGACTCCGATCAGGCAGTCGGGACAATTTCAAAAAACGGATCGACGAAGTGATGGCCAGAGGTTTTTCGTTGCTCTACCACTGAGCTACAGCGACCCAGTAAACAGGAGTTGCTGGAGGGACTCGAACCCACGACCAACGGCGTGTAAGGCATGTACTCCGAACCGGCAGTCAATCCGGCGTCTACGTGACAGTAAAGAAGATTCATTGGTCGATTTTATCTCGTCTCAACCTCCCACCTTTTTTTCCCAAAACGTTCGAACCCTTAGTCTTACTCAACTCAAAAAGGACCTCAACGAAGGATCGCCGGGACATCGTGCCTATAGGCACACGGTTTCAACGTGTCGATGTAGTCCCGACAGGCAGTTGAGGCTCTATCAATGACACTCACAACGAGGAAATGGTTCAGACGTTTCTACTAAGATGTCGTCCAAACGCGCCGTTGATCGCGTCAATACTCCAGTGAGAATCGAACCGGCTGGATGCGCCATTGTACGCCGCCGCCACTGTGCTTGATTTAACGTTATTACGTGTCTTTCAATATGGCCCACAACTCACCGTTGTGCCGTCGGCCATGCAGAAGAATTCGCTCGCGTAGAATTCCTTCTCGAACGGCACCGACTTTTGCAGCCACTCGCAGGCTCGCAGCATTCTCTTCAGAGACGACAATTTCGATTCGATGTAATCCGTTTTCCTCAAAAGCCCATTGGCAAAGCTGTCGCGTGGCCGATGTGGCGACGCCGTTTCTCGTTGCAGAAGTCCGCACCCAATACCCAAGTTCACCGACCCCATTAAGTCGATCAATTCGATGTATCCCGCAAGCTCCGAGCAACTTTCCCTCGTCGTTCACCACAACAAAGCTCCAGTCTTGATTGGTTTCCCAGGCACTCAGACGGCTTTCGACCCATGCGACCGCATCGTTTCGTGAATATGTGTCATGACACCAGGACATCCAGTGCGAGAGTTCTTCTTTGGATTCCATTACCGCGTCATAGACAGCATTAGCATCGTCTGGTTGGTAACGCCGAATCCGAACCGCCTTTTCCGTCGCTGCACCATTCACGATAGATGTCCTTTTCGACCAAAATATCGGTGAGAGAGCCGTCTCAGTCGGTTCGCGAGCAACTTGTCCTTCATGACCCCACGGAGTTTTGGCGACACTGACAATGTCAAGTTCCTCAGGCTTTAAAAAATGTCCTCAAGTATATCGGACTAGTGTCGTCCCGTTGGACTCCAATACCCTTTTGTCAAATCAAAATAGCCGGTCCAAGTGTTGCACTTGGCGGTCGGAGCTTATGAAACTCCGCTGAGCGCTGGCCCACCGGCGTCAATCGTTTACAGTTGCAGAGGGAGTTGGAAGCGAACCGGGCACCGAGCCCTTGGCTAGGTCCCTCCGGGTTCAGGGCCGAAGTAACGACCAACAGCAACTAATCTGCAATGATTTCGAGTTGGAAGACATATCCTTTGTTGAAATGTCATGAAATGCGGGGGCAGGAATCGAACCTGCGGACTCGTGGGTCAAAGCCACGGATTTCTACCAGCAGAAACTACCCCGCAATGGGAGGATGAAGGGTGGGTCGAACCCACATCGCCGCCTTATGAGCCCGGTATTTTCGCCGTTAAACTACGCACTGCGATCAAATTGAAGAATTCAGGATGTTCACGCATGTGGCGAATGATCAATTTCATTTCGATTGGTGCTTTTCTATTCGTGCTGATTGCGATCGAAGTTGTCCGGTCCATCGTTCATCGATATCGCGAGAAGCGGTATGGAATCGGTGGTGGTACTCAGGATATTGCCATGTGGGGGTCGCTGCTGGCCTGTCTACTGCTCATACTCGGTGCCGTTTCAGGTGTTCTCTGTTGGTTTGGGTTTTGAATTGAGACCAAACGCAATTGAACCGTTACTTGCTCAGGTAAGAACGGAGTGTGCCGCCATCAATAATTTGATCGCGTCTTCTTTACCCAGGCATAAGCGGAGTTGAACCGCCATCTGGTCCTTATAAGGAGCCTGCTCTAACCGTTGAGCGACAGGCCCGCAGCCTATAGCGAGAGAGTCGTATTGAGTGACGAGAAAGCCGCCGTAGTCGGTTCGCCAGAAGCTTCCGCTTCATTACCCCAAGTAACTTTGACAAAACTTACAGCGTCAAGTTCCTCAAGACCGGAGACGAATGGAAATTCTCTCCGTCTACTTTCTACTTTCTCCCATCTACTCTCTCTGCGGCGAAGCCGCAGTGGGGTCGGGGGGATTCGAACCCCCGCCGGGCAGATTAAAAATGTGCTGTGCTGCCGTTACACCACGACCCCGGATAAGGACGTGGTTCCGTTTGTCGGGCTCTTCTTGTTCCATGGCTTTCTCCTTTTCAAATCGCTCGGAAATGTCGGTTGTTTGATGAATCAACGTCGCCAAGCCACATGTCTAAGCAGCGGTGGCTTTCGTCTGCGGCTGAAACAAAATATGTGAGGATGCTGGATGCATCCTCTACAAAGCCTGACGATCGCTTGGGGTGGAGTTGAACCACCGCTGTCGCCTTATCAGAACGACGTGCTTCCGTTACACCACCAAGCGAAGTCGGGGCGGTCAGAATCGAACTGACTTTCTCGTGTGCCCAAGACACGCGGGCGACCGGTGCCCCTCACCCCGAATTTGTTACTGACTACGGTACCGAAGACGGCACTGTCCTGACTTGAGCCGAGTACATTCGATCCTGTCTTCCGTGAGTTGTCTTCGACACGTTTTTAAGCTCTTTGTCTTCGACAAACGAAAAAGCCCGGTGTCATTGGTGTGACACCGGGCTTTTGAAAGCTTGCGGAGGCGTAAAGCCGATGTCACGAGCGCAGGGGATACGGGGGTTGCACGCATTTGAAGCCGATGTTCCCTGAATACTGCTGGCTTACCGTCTGAATTTCTGAAGACAGCCCAATAATATCCTGCGGAATCTGGGTGCGCATGAGTTGTGTCGTGAACGCGTTCGCCGGTACAGCAAATCGTTTCGTATTGCTCGGCCCGCAATCGGATATCGGCAGTGTAAACATCATTTTCCGCGAAGCCTTTGAAGTTGATTCTTCCTGAAACTTGTGGGGTCGTCGACGATGAGCGTCATCGCTGTTGCGAATATGACGCGCGAGTTCAGAATCAGGTTCGCGGGAAAAGCCAAATAAATGCAGAGATTTCTTTTTGGCGAGGCTACGGGATCGACGTAACGAAAGCTGACGACCTCGTTTCGTATTCGATTTTAAAGAGCGGATTCTTCGATCGGCGAGACGCGGTACATGGTGCGTGTAATTCGAAAACCCAGGCTGCGATAGAGTTCCACTGCGGTGACGTTCGAGGCTGTCACTTCCAGAACGACTCGCATGACTCGGGCACTCAAAAATCCCTCCAGCGATTTCATGACGAGCGCGCGACCAAGGCCCAAACCTCGATGCTCGGGAACGACTCCAATATTCTGAATCGATCCCATTTGATCAGAAACACCGATTCCTTGAATGGTTCCGCAATCCTGCGGTAGCTCCCTTTCTCCGACTCCGATCCGGCAAACAAGCCATGTTGCCGGGCCGAGAAAAGTCTCCTGGCTGGCAATGTCGGACATCAGTCTCAGGCAGCCATAGTATTCACCGAGACAGGAAAACACTTCGGCATCCAGTTCGTCCCGGAAACTCCGATATTTAGTCAATGCGTGACGTTCGATATCCGATTCATTCCATTCGCGCCAAACGTAACCCTCGGGCAATACGGCGGACGCGACGGGAGTTTCGTCCAACCGGATCTCCATTCGATAACGTTTGAAAAACTGCTGTTCCACCATGTTGCGCTACGATCAAATCTGTTCCTGATGAGTCCTTCATGAATTGACGTCGGAAAGGCAAGTTTCCTGCCGAGCCGCGAAGTAGCCATCGGCATCGACTCAGTCGCTCGGTAAGGGCGTCCCCAAGCAAGTCGTGAGCGACGCCTTTGCTGAGAATATACCCAAATCAGTTGGGAAAGTCCGCGATCCTGATCTTGCCCAATTTCTCAATCGCGGGTATTCCACCATCGATTCCATGTGGCAGTTTTTGCCGAAACGGGTACCCGTGATGGAATATTGTCGCAAAAGCATGAAGTCAAAGATGGGCGGCGGCCGTATTGCACCGACATTTTTCAGTTCATTTCCACGGGTTTCGTTTTAATAAATCCCATGAAAACAAGACGTTTCCCTCTACTGGCAATGGTCATTTCAATCTTTCTCTTCGGGAATTCCGCGGGGCGAGCCGAAGAGGGATTTCCGTCACGGTCGCGCGAGGCAACCCGTGGCTTACCACTTCCTTCCCGGACGAGTGGAGTTGAACCAAACGGGTCAAATCGCGGTAAAACGATTTCCACCTCGAATAATCTCTGGACGACGTTCATTTCGCTCGACTTAATTGTCGGGACCATCGTTCTTGTCGGGCGCGCTTTGAAGCGGTATGGAATTCAAGCGACACAAGCTCTTCCGATCGGTGCATTGGAAGTTCTTGGTCGTCAAACGATCGAACCCAAAGTGGTCGTGCATCTTGTCAGGTGCGGTTCTCGGATACTTGTCCTGGGAGTCGGCTCCGACGGAGTTCGCACTCTTTCTGAAATCGTTGATCCCGAGGAAGTTGAGCGATTGACGAATGCTTGCCGAAATCCTTCGAAAGATGAGGCCCAGACAACTCGAAATACCGCGTCAGCCAAGACACCTTTGAAATCGAGTTCGTCATTAACAGCAGAACGAGTCTTCATGGCCATTGCGGCTGTAGGGCTTTGTTTGGCGTCAGCCTCGCCCGCTGATGCTCAAACAAATCGCGTCACACAATCGGCAAAGCGGTCTCAAGAAGGGAATCGGACCCGAGCTGCGGTGGCAGAAGAACGTCCGAATGAAGTTCCATCGACCGGGCTCGAACGCGCAATGCCAATCGCATTCGATCCACAAAATATCGGGTCGCCGCAGCAGTTGGGCG
>JBAXBD010000160.1:0-10260 GCA_037142165.1 Schlesneria sp.
CCCTTAACGATACGAAGACATAATCACCTTGATGATGAAATGGATCTGACACCAATGGTCGATGTGACCTTTCAACTACTGATCTTTTTTATGGTTTCGGCATCGTTCAGTTTGCAAAAAAGCATTGAGGTGCCGACTCCCGATCCCGACCAGAAGGGGGCCAGCCAGCAGGTTCAGACAATTGATGACCTGCATGGGACATCGATTATCGTGAAAATTGACGCCAGTAATACAATCTGGATCGATGACGAACCGCTAGGGGACGTGAATCGATTGGCCGACACCCTGCGAGACAAGATGCGGCGTGAACAGAAAACCGAATTACTGGTCACTGCCGACAACCAATCTCTCCATCGGACGATCATCGCGGTCATCGACGCAGCGAATGAGGTCGGGATGCAGAAGATCCGTATGACTTCGAAGAAGAAGATGGACTGAAATGACGAAAGCTTCTCTTATACTTCGACGGTTGGACGGAACCACCGAGCCGCGAGAATTGTCTCGGTCTCAACCTCTGACGATCGGGCGCCAGTCATTCAACGACATTTGTATTTCCGAACCCGACGTGGCTCCAATGCACTGTCGTGTCAGTTGGAACAAAACCGGCTTCGAGGTCACGGCAGCCACGCCGGCTGGAGTTGAAGTCAATTCCGGTTCTGTGGCTCACATGATGCTGAATTCTGGGGATACGATTCGGGTCGGCAGCGTCGATTTGATTTTTGAAGAAGAGCAATCCAGCGGCAGGGACGCGCCTCATGAACAACAGAGTTCTCGCAAGTCGGGGGGCAAAGCGGAAACTGTCGAGAAAGCAAATAAGGATCTCCCCTTGTACGACGGGAAGGTCCTGACCGAGTCGCAGGCCGAGTTAGAAGCGTTGCAGGCTGCGGACGAAGACTTCTTTGCGGATGCCGCTCCGCTTCCTGGAAAAGCTCCGAAACAAAAGCCGGTCGATACGGGTCTGATCGGGCGACCTGTCAGGCCTGGCGAACAAGAGATTTTGAAATCACCGCTCGTTCTCGGGCTCACAGGTGGCGGACTGGTTCTGTTGCTGGTCACGGGAATCTTCTGGTTTCTCATTTCCCGAGAGACATCAAACCGGTTGTACGACCGCGCGGTTGCCGAAATGAACGACGGCCAGCTTACGCAATCGATTACGACCTTCGAACGTTTCATTGCCCAATATCCCAACCATGGTTTGCGTCGGCAGGCTGATCGCGGACTGGCAAAGGCTCACATCCAGAAAGAGATTTCGGGTGCCTCACCCACTTGGAAACGCGGGTTAGAAAAGCTGAACGAACTGATTAAAGCACATCGAAACGAGTCTGATTTTTCGAGCTTACACCCCACCCTGTTTCAGTACGCCGAACAGATTTCGATGGGAGCGGCAAAGTCGGCGGAAACAAACCGTGATGCAGATCTGCTGGTTGTTTCAAAGGATGCTCAAGATTTGCTGGAACGGTATTCCGACCCCTCGGCTCCTCCGGCCGGGACGATTGGGCGGATCAACGAGCAACGTCGGAAGGCGACGAATGCCATTGAAAAACAGAAAACATTCGACGTTGCCATGAAGACTGTCGACACGGCCATTGCCGACAAGAAACCGATGGCGGCATTGTCAGAACGTGAACGGCTGGTGAAAAGTTTTCCCGAATTCATCACATCCAAACGAGTCAAAGAAGCGTTGCAGAAATCGCTTGATCTGGAACGATCAGTGGTGGCGACCGACGAGACCGAACGTCCGGCGGAAGTGAATGACGAGGCTCCACAGACGAGCGAACCGATTCTCGGCATTATGTATTCGCGGTCGCGAACCGAGGATAACTCGCAAGGGCAGGTTGTATTCGTAACGGCGAAAGATTCGTGTTATGCCGTTGACCCGGCGACGGGTGAACTTGTCTGGAAACGTGTGATTGGTGTTCGACCACCATTTTTTCCAGTGAAAACGACGGGCTCGCAACCGTCCGTGCTAATGTTTGACACCCGAGATAATTCACTTGTGGCATGTCAATTATCCAAAGGAAGGCTGATCTGGCGGCAGCGGTTGAATGCGCGTGCCATCGGAAAGCCGCTCGTACATGAAGGACAAATCTATCTTCCACTCGAAGGAAACTCGTTAGTCCGGATCGATCTGGATACGGGACGACAGTCCGCCATCGTGAAGTTTTCCCAGAACCTCGCGACAAGTCCGGTTCTTTCTCGAGACGGAAACTACCTGCTGGTTCCTGGTGAGATGGCCATGATTTATTCACTCACGTTACGAACGACAGCGACTACGCCTGCGTTATCTGCGGTGGCAACCACTTTTACGGACCATGCGGCAGGATCGATTTCCGCTTCACCATTAGTCATGGGCGACCTGCTGCTGCTTTGTGAAAACGACCTTGCCGACAGTGCCCGGCTGCGATTATGGAATGCGAAAAAACCGGCAGAATCGCTGATTGAATTGCCTTCGACGCGAATCGTTGGAATCGGACAGGTTCACGACACACCTGTCCTTCGCGGGAATCAACTGGTCGTCCCTTCGTCAGGCGAACAGTTTGCCGCGTTTGTTGTTACCGACGAGGCTGGACATGAAGGGATCGCCCCCAACGGACAATACAAGGCAAACCAGTCCACTAAACTAGACAAGATTCCCGGGCCGTTATTTGTCGCCGTAGGACCTGATAATCAGTTCTGGTCTGCTGGTTCAGCCTTTCGACGATTCGAGATCAACAGTAACACCATTCGAATGGACTCGGTTTCAACGGCACCCGGTATTGCATCGCAACCGTTACAGCTTGTAGGAGAGCAGTTCTGCGTCGGTCGCAAATCGATCTATAGCGATGCGGTCACATTCTCAGCGATCGAACGGGAAAAGTTGACCAGTCCCTGGCGAATAATTGTCGGCGATGCTCCGTTGGAAATGATTTCGTCTCGCGATGGAGGTGTCATCTGGATTGGCGAAAGTGGCACGGTCTATACGCTAGGTAAGAATCGTATCATTCAAGGCGGCTTTGATCTGAAAGCAGGTACGGACCTGGAACTCCCGACAAATGTGACAAGTCGCATTCGTGCAACACTTCTACCCGATCAACGACTCGTCGTGGTTGCTGCCGGTGAGACCATCACTGCCTTCATGCTCAATCAGACAGGGCAACTGGTCGACAAATACAAATTGAATGAAGCTCCCCAGGCAGATCCTGTCTTGTTAGACGAAGGCCTTGTATTTCCTCTGCCATCGCGTTTGAAAATGGTGACACTCGCGGCGGGAAGGAAGGCGGTCCAGGATATGATGCTTCCCGTTGGAGAAAAGCAAGAACATCGCTGGTCGCATCTGATCCGTATTGATGGAAAGGAATTGATTGCCTGTGATGGAAACGGCCGACTGTCACGTATCCAGTTTCGTTCAGGGGATGTCCCGCATCTTGCGGAGGTGGCCGAACTGCAGCTTGGACAGCCAGTCGATGTCAAGCCGTTTCTGCTGGGTGAATTTCTTTTCGTCGCCGATGCGAGCGGTGTGATCCGCCAATTGAATGTTCGCTCGTTTGACACGGACGGCCAGACGAATTTAACGGCACCCATCAAAAACATCTGGCCTCTAGGAGCCAATTTGCTCGTCCAGGCGGGCGACAGGAAGCTGCATTGTCTCTCTGAAGGAAAGACGTTGATGGAGCAATGGTCGTACGACTTGTTAAACCTCGATCCCGTGGGGCCTGCCATTCTCAAGGACGATCAAGTCTGGCTTGCATGTCAAAATGGAACCGTCATCGTTTTGAATCGTGAATCGGGAGCGGAGGCCCGCCGGATCACATTGCCTCAGACATTGTCGATTGGACTGAGGCAGATTCAGGAGACATTATTTGCCGTGGCATCTGACGGAACACTTTATCGTCTTGACTAAACCCTTTAGAAAAAAGTGGTCATTGACGAAACAAGAAACTGTTACGCTACGATCTGGCACAACGGCCAAACTGGCGTCGGGTCGTTACTGTCCTTCTTATGCGCGGGCAAGCGACGGAAGCTCGGTGGTGACACGGTTTTGGAGATTCGACAAGGCCGTGTCCTCATGGTTCTATCACATGTTTGAAGAGCACGGCTTAACGGAAGACGGTAAAACCGGGGCACCCTTTTCACGGCTTTTTGTTCCAAAAGCACTTTGAAAATTCTTTTTTGGTGAGATCGGGAACTTTTTCAACTTTGAAGCGTCGAAAGTCCGTGTGATTTTTTCCTGCAAGAAACTTTGCAGGTTTCGCGTCAGATCATCAAGATCCGCAACAATCTGACATTTTCTTTCGAGGGACTGCCATGAAACGCTCGCTCGCTGTCGCGTTGGGTTTTCTCGTTGGACTGACAAATTCCTTAAGCTTTGCTCAAGGAGTACTCGTTTTCACCAGCCATCCTGCTCCATTGCCTCGGCCCACCTGGCATTCGCACGTTGTCCCGACAACCCCATTGCCCAGTTCTTCCTACAAGATCAAAGAACTGAGCGTTCAGGCGCGGATCGCCGATCAAGTCGCTCGTGTGCAGGTGTCTCAGTCATTCGTGAACACAGGAAGTGCTCCGATCGAAGTTCAATTCCTGTTCCCGCTACCGTATGACGGAGCAATCGACAAGCTGACGCTTCTTGTCGACGGAAAAGAGTTTCCTGGAAAATTGATGCCCGCGAAAGAGGCTCGTTCCGTCTACGAGGCGATTGTCCGATCGAATAAAGATCCGGCGCTGCTGGAATGGATGGGGATGGGCCTGTTCCAAACGAATGTCTTTCCCGTACCGCCGGGTGCCGAGCGGAAGGTTATGCTGCACTACAATCAATTGCTTCGAAAAGATCGTGGGCTGACGGATTTCCTGTTTCCGCTCAGCACCGCGAAGTACACATCTCACGCGGTCGAAAAGATCGACATCCAGATTGCAATCGAATCGGCAATCGACATCAAGAACGTATATTCGCCGACCCATACGGTCGACATCAAGCGACCCGACGCCAAGCACGCTGTTGTCACCTATTCACGAGTCAACGAAGTTCCCAAGACCGATTTCCGACTATTGTTCGATGTCGATAAAGGCCAGGTCGGTGCAAGTGTTGTCAGTTACCGGCCCTCGGCGAGCGAAGATGGATTCTTTCTTCTGCTGGCAAGTCCGCAGGTGAAACCGGTGGATGTCGAACGCCCCAAGAAGACCGTCATATTTGTTGTCGATCGGTCGGGAAGCATGAGTGGCAAGAAGTTCGAGCAGGCGCGAGCGGCTCTCAAGTTTGTTCTCAACAATTTACGAGAGGGAGATCTTTTCAATGTCGTCGCTTATGACGGAAACGTCGAGTCATTTCGGCCAGAGCTTGAAAAGTACAACGATGAAACTCGAAAAGCCGCCATCGGTTTTGTCGAAGGAATATACCCTGGTGGTGGAACCAATATTCATGGATCGCTCACTGCGGCTCTGGGGCAATTGAGAGACAACAGTCGACCAAACTATATCCTGTTCCTGACGGATGGCCTGCCGACGATTGGTGTAACGAACGAAGGACAAATCTGTCAGGCCGCAAAAGAGGCAAACAAAGTTCATGCTCGCGTCCT
The DNA here is from genome assembly GCA_037142165.1 of Schlesneria sp. GTDB lineage: Bacteria > Planctomycetota > Planctomycetia > Planctomycetales > Planctomycetaceae > Schlesneria. Next base: position 5,550 of record JBAXBD010000160.1, read on the forward strand.
TTCGTTCGGCGTTGGATACGACGTGAATTCGCGGCTTCTCGACCGAATTTCACGTGATGGGAATGGCCTTTCCGAGTATGTCCGACCCGATGAAGACATCGAAGCACATGTCAGCGCCGTCTACAACAACATCAGTTCGCCGGTGTTGACCGATGTCGCAGTGAACTTCGAGCTCGACGGGATCAAAATCGAGGAGGGTCTGCCCATCAATCGAGTCTATCCCAAGACGAGCTTCGATTTGTTTGAAGGGCAACAACTTGTTGTTGTCGGTCGATACAAAAAGCCCGGAGCGGCCAAAGTTGTCATCAAAGGCCGAGTCGGCGATCAGGAACAGAAATTCGACTTCCCGGCGAATCTTATCGAAAAGAGCGGCGACGAGAGCTATGCCTTTGTCGAAAAGCTGTGGGCCTACCGCCGTATTGGCGAAATCATTGATCAGATCGACCTCGTTGGCAAAAACGACGAACTTGTAAAAGAACTGGTCGATCTGTCGACAAAGCACGGAATCCTGACCCCCTATACATCGTTCCTTGCGGACGAAACCATGCGGCCGCTGTTGTCGAATACGGAAGGACTACGTCAAGCAAACGACAATCTGTTGAAGCTTAACCAGGCGTCAGGCATGAGCGGCGTTGCCCAGCGTGCGGCAAAGGGGCGATTCCAGTACACGGAGAATGCGGCAGGACCGGTTGCAGACGCTTTGCCGGTTCAATCAGGTATTGGAGGAGGTCAGCCAAATTCCGGTAGAACGGGTGGAGGACTTGGAGGCATGTTGGGTGGAGCAAGAAGGCTAAGCAGCCTTTCTGCCACAAGTCCGCAGCCTGCTGCTGCCAATTCACTTCATGATATCGAAACGGATTCCAGTTTGCCGATCGACAACGTTCGCCAATATGGCAATCAAGCGGTTTATGCACGAAGCCAACCAGGAAAGAAAGAGCAAATTCTCGTGACACAAGAGACCGCCGAACTCGATCTGGAAAAGGATAAAGCCAAGATTGAAACGATCGAACGCTATAGCGACGCCTATTTCGGACTCGTTAAGGCCAATTCTGTCACCGAAAATCAGATCCTCAGCCAGCAGCGTGACGGTGAGCAGTTGCTGATTAAGCTGCGCAACAAGAATTATCTGGTGAAATGACTCTTTTGTTGCAACATTATGAGATCACTGTTTGGTCGAAGACGCCAAGCAGTGGCAAAGGACTTTTTTCGAGCTTCTGTTTCCCGATGAGAACTCGTTAACGGTTCCTGAAACTCAGCGTTAACGGGTTCTGTTTCTGCGATACCAAAGTCGCACAATCCGCATCGTATGTTTAATTCGTTTCAGATACAGGCTACAGACCGCTTTGATTGCAATCAGTTTGGCTCGAATGAGCTGGTACAGCGGCAATTCGTGAAGTGCAGCGTGAACTCGTTCGCTGATCGCAATCAGCCAGTCGTGCAGCCGCCGAAACCAGGCAATTGACATCAATTGCGGTTTGCAGATGACAAACATCCGCGCTTCGACTGCCGTCCCAAGTACTTTCGCCGCGATGATCACGGCCAGACTTGCGAACCAATGTCCCTGTGTCATCCAGTATACAGCAAGAAGCTTGAATGGAAGCAGAATCGTGAGTGGCAACAAGAAAACAACGATCGTCGCGTACGGAGGCAGCCGTCGAATCAGCGCCTCGATCCGTTGTACCCATTTGAACAGCGCGATTTTGGCGGTGAGCCACTTGAGACAGTCCCACAACGTCTCTTCGATCCAGATTACGAGGGACGCAATCAGGATCACGGGAGCCGTCAGCCAACGTTTCCAAAGCCGCGATTTTCGCGTCACAGGATCTCGGTTCGCAGTTTCGTTAATAACGCAGCCGCCGTTCCAATATCCCGCCGCTGACGCTCACGATCGTGTGCAATTTCACGCTCAATCGTCAGAGGTCCTGTATAGCCGACCGATTTGAGCGTTCTCAAATAGGTTTCCATTCCGACGTCACCTTCGCCCAAGGCGACTTCCGATCCCCATTCCTTACCGAGAACCTCTTTAGCAGCCCACTTGGCGTCTTTACAGTGGACGCTGCGGACGAGATGACCCACCTTCTTAAGAGCTTCAATCGGATTGCCAGTCCCATAAAGGATCATGTTCGCGGGATCGAAGTTGATGAACAGGTTCGGTCGGTCGACATCGTGAATGAATTCCAGCAGATGCTCTGCAGTTTCCTGACCTGTTTCCAGGTGCATCTTCTGCCCATTTTTGGCGACATGATCGAGCAAGTCGCGGGTTGTTTCGATCAAGCCTTTATAGCTGGAACCGGCTCGGTCACTGGGGACAAATCCGATGTGCATTCCAACTGTGTCGCATCCGAGCAGTTTTGTGAAATCCGAAATCTGCTTCATTTCTTCAGTTCGGGCCGCCCGGGTTGCTTCGGGAACAAGCCCGACAGTGCGAGCCGTGGTTTCGATATCAGCATAACTTTCGCCTTCGAATCCACCGAATACGCAGGTGACTGTAATGCCAGCAGCGCGACACTGGGCCAGAAAGTTTTCGGCAGCAGCTTTCGTTCGAGTTCCTGCATGAGGCGAATGAACTTGAACCGTCGGAATCCCTAATTCTTTGGCAACATCCAGATGGACGCCTAGCCCGGCATCAACACTCGCGAAGACTCCAATGGGCCATGTTGACATGATCTTGTCCCTTGAGGGTGGAAAATCGGAGAACCGTCGCCGATGATACGCCCCGACAGATGGAACGGCTAGTGAATTGCCAATCTTCTCAATGAGGGGCCATGGCGCAGCCGTTTTGGTCACAAAGTGCTGTTTGACCGGCAGAAGTTCTTTTTTGAATCGATTTCCACATGAACCGATTTTGCATATTCGCAGTCCTGATCGGACTGACGGGCTGTGATCTTTCGACAGCCAAGCCGAGTGTTCCGCCGAGTACTCCGCCGCAAGAGCTGATCGACAAGGATCGTATCAAAGTTGTGCCGGGCCCTTCGGACCCGGATGCTCCCCAGGAATTCACCACAACGGAAAGTGGTTTGAAATATCGCATCCTTCGTCGAACAGACGGCAAGAAGCCAACAGCAGAAGATCGCGTCCGAGTTCACTATCGTGGAACATTCGACGATGGGAAGATCTTTGACACGTCTTATGGAAAGACCGGCGCTGCCATCGAATTCCCCTTAAATGGTGTCGTGAAAGGATGGGGTGAGGGGCTGCAGTTGGTGGGCGAAGGAAGCATGATCGAACTGGAAGTACCTCCGGAACTTGGTTACGGCAAGGATGGGTATCCCCCCATGATTCCGCCAAACGCAACGCTCCACTTCCTGGTTGAATTGCTGAATGTGAAGTAACTTGGCTTGTCAGAAAAATACCGTCTTTATTGTGAGGTCTCGATGAATCGCCGATCGATCCTGGTTGCGAGTCTGCTGTGCATGCTCGCCTTCTTCTCAGAAAGAACGCCCATGAGTGCTGCCGACAGAAACGCCCTTGAACCTGGTCCTGCCGACAAGGACGCACCGAAAGAATTTACAACCACGAAAAGTGGCCTGAAATACCGTGTCCTGCGCAAAACCGAAGGGGTCAAAGCGACCGCCAAGGACACCGTCAAAGTCCACTACAAAGGTTGGCTTGATAGTGGAAAAGTCTTTGACCAGTCGTACGGTCAGGATGGCGAAGCCATCCAGTTTCCGCTCAATGGAGTCATTGCAGGCTGGACTGAAGGGATGCAGCTTGTGGGCGAAGGGGGAATGATCGAACTCGAAATTCCCTATGAATTAGGCTATGGGGCCGAAGGGCACCCGCCGGTGATTCCCGGCAAGGCCAGACTCCATTTTATTGTCGAATTATTAAAGGTCATTCCGGCACCAAAACCAATTGAGCCTGGTGCAGTCGATAAAGACGCTCCCGAGGAATTCACAACCACGTCAAGCGGCTTGAAATACCGGATACGTCGCAAGTCGAATGGCAAAAAGCCGACGGCGACGAGCAAGGTCGAAGTCCATTACAAAGGATGGTTTGATAATGGCGAGATTTTTGACAGCTCGTACAGCCGTGGGAAATCGATCGGATTTCCCCTCAGTGGCGTCATCAAGGGATGGACGGAAGGAATGCAACTGGTTGGCGAAGGGGGGATGATTGAACTTGAAGTTCCCTACGATCTTGCTTACGGAGAACGGGGTCGACCCGGAATTCCTCCGAAAGCAGATTTGCACTTCCTGGTCGAATTACTGGAAGTGAAGTAGGCTCCAATCAAATCCCGTTGAGTTTTCAGTGTTCAGTTTGTCGCTTTTACCTGAAAACGACGAACTGAACACTGAAAACAATCAACACATCCTCAGATCTGAATCACCACGTTGGCAGGGGATTCACTGGCACCATCGCCGTATTGTAGATCGGAGCCCCTTGGATAACGGCTGGCGCAGCCGCTGTCTGCTGCGGTACGTAGGCCGACTGGGTGTATCCCGCAGGTGCGAAGGCGGTCTGGCTCATGTCGCCCTGGTAAAGTTGTGCACCTTGAGGAACGTAGCCGGCGCCAGCAGGTGAGCAGCCGTTGTTGCACGGAGAGCAACCGCCACCCATTGGATAGCCAGCAGTGTACCCGCGGCTCATGCAGCATCCGACCGATGAAACGGCCAACATCAAACCCATTGTTACCGATGCGTACTTCTTGAACATACAGTGTTCCTTTGAACCAAATTTCCAGCAGACAGGATGTGGGGAGGGGGGGATG
>JBAXBD010000161.1:0-10215 GCA_037142165.1 Schlesneria sp.
GGAGTGCAGCTGTTGCATTGAATCGCAATGACAACAGTAGGTCAACTTTGTACGAATTGCTTCATTAAAGGCTCGACCACCGATAACAAGAGCCGCTCCGACAGTTTCGGCGGCATCGGACAATTTTTTGAAATCGCCAGCGAATTGGTCGAAATCATCGATCGTCACCGACGCTGCAAGCCAAAAGAGTTTGGGCCTAGTATCAAGAATTGCTCGCACCATTGAATCAAAAGGAATGGATGTTCCAAGCGAATTTGCGTTCCAGCCAGCGTCGCGAAGTACCAATTCGGTCATCGTTGTTGGTAACGAATAGTTATCGCCAGTCAGCGTTCCGCCGGTTGCTGTCCAATGCGGATCAGCTGGCGGGAGAAAATGACGCAATTCAAAAAGAATTCGTTGGGCGACTTCGCAACTGCGCCGTTCCTGATAAACGTCTGCAGAATGATTTTCCCAATGTCGACCGATTTCAGCGAGAGCTGGACTGAGGACTTTATCACAAATTGCAGTGATGCTATGTTTGGCGTTGTAAAGATCGAAAACAAGCTGCCAAGCCTGATCACCATCCCCTTTAATCAGGGCGTCGCTTACCCTTTTTACGGCCAGATCGACTCCAACTGGCGACTGCAGGTGTGGCGGAGATGGTAATCCAAGACCTTCAAGGCTCGTGATATTGTGATTACGCTCCTTGACGAATCGCAAAACGTCACTGACCGGTAGTTTACGATGGCCACCTTCGGTCTTGATCGTTTTAATCAAACCGCGATCGCACCAACGTTTAAGTGTTGACTCACTTACGCCGATTGCTCGGCAAACTTGTCTGGGCGATAACATTTCAATCATCGGCAAAATATCCCCTGTCCGTCTGACTTTTGGGCAATCACGGCTTGAAATTGAAAATACGCGTTAGAATTCAGCTGATTAACCTAGACGAAGCTGAGACGTAACTCTGACTTAGGCACCGTTTTTCGTCCCGTCACGCTGGATGTTTCTAGGCACGACAAGCCGAAATTCAACCCTGGAATTTCAATATCTCCCATTTTTCACTTGGATTTGATCTGATTCGTTTCAGCTCATCCAAATTGCCTTGCAAACGAAGTAGAACAGTATTCAGCTGAAAATCTGCCCCCGAATCATTTTTTGCAGCGAAAACCAGCAGTGGCTTCTATCGTCAAATCAGACTTTTTACTGAAATACGACCATTTGCTGTGGCTCAGTGTCTCTCGTTTTGAAAAAAGGAAACCGATCCGTTAGAATAAGATTCCTCTGAAATCTCAAAAAATGTATTTTTGCTGAGATTAGGTTTCAAGCACGAATCACTGTAATGCACGTCGGTAGTCATTGCGAAGAGGTTAACACTCAATTGGTTTCGGAGTCAACAACATTGTGCTACCTGTATCGTAAGAGAGCGATAATTCAGGGAAAAACTGATTGAAAATCGTTGCGAGGCCCTTTTCTCACAAACCTTTGTCGACGGTAATTAGATCTTTAATGCCGACACAAAAGCCATCCACAATGAACAAAAGTTCATAATTTCGATTAAAAAGGCGCAAACAAACGGCAGCCCACTTAATCGGGTATTTTTCGCTTTATCATTCCTCGCTGCGAATTCGACCGTATTCGATTTAGTTGCAATCGCTAGACTTACATGTCTTGCGAAACACGGGATGTCAAGCGGCACTGCCAAGATTTGACGGCTTCCACAGACATTTCGTTATTACTTCAAGAGTGTGCCGCTCAAAACAACCATCGAGACGGTGAAATAGATCACCAAGCCAGTAACATCCACGAATGTGGCGACAAAGGGCGCGGACGAAGTGGCAGGATCCAGTCCGAGCTTTTTTAGCCCAAATGGGAGCATCGAGCCAATTATCGATCCCCATAGGACAATTGCCACGAGGGAAAGGCTGACTGCCACGCCTACTTGGATCCAGTGAGGGCCGTAGACATCCGAAAAGGCGCTCCAGATGGCTATTCGAAGGAATCCGATCGAGCCGAGAATGAGACCAAGAATCGCGCCTGATAGCAATTCCCGGCGAAAGACGCTTATCCAGTCACTCAGCCGGATTTCTCCAACCGCCAGCGCACGGACAATTAAAGTTGCCGCCTGAGACCCCGAGTTTCCGCCGCTGGAAATAATCAGCGGGATAAAGAGTGCTAACACAACCGCCTTCGCAATCTGATGTTCGAAGTATCCCATTGCGGTCGCGGTAAGTAGTTCACCCAGAAATAAGATCACCAGCCAGGTTGCTCGTTTATGAACCATCGTCAGCAGCGGCGTCGTGGCATAGGGTTCACTCAATGCTTCCAATCCACCAAATTTCTGTGCGTCTTCGGTCGCCGCCTGTTCTGCGACGTCCAGCACATCATCGATTGTGACGATTCCTACGAGTTTATTTTGGTCATCAATGACCGGCAAGGCGGTACGGTCATATCGTCGGAAGACTTCGATTGCAGATCGTTTCAGGTCGGTTGCCTTTAAGGAAACAAAGTTCCTATCCATCAGTCGTTCGATAGTCGTATGGATCGGAGCGAGAAGAATCTGGCGGATTCGTAAATCGTCAATTAAGTGCATGTCATGGTCCACGACATAGACCACATTCAATGACTCACTGTCTTGACCGTGACGTCGGACGTGATCAAGGACATGCTCGACTGTCCAATTTGACCGTACCGCAACAAAATCCGGGGACATTAATCGACCGACACTGTCTTCAGGGTATTCTAAAAGCGATCGCGCAATTGCCTGCTGCTGAGCGGAAAGTGTTCTGAGATGTTTCTCGCGGTCGGCATCACCAAGTTCTTCCAGCAGCGCAGTCCGATCATCGGCCGACATGTCATTAAACAGGGCTCCCGCATCAGCCGGATCCAGACTTTCCAGCAAGAAATGCTGAGTTTGTCGATCCAGATATTCGAAAATCAGTGTCCGCTGCGGGCCATGCAACAGTTGAAATGCAGCACGTTCGTCTTCATCATTCAGATCTTCAAACAACTCGGCAATATCAACGGGTTGCCACATGTCCAGCACTTCACTGAGCGTTGTCCCATCGCGCGTTTCAATCAATTCACGAATTTCGGGAAGCATCAGTTTGCTGAGCATTTTTTATTTCACCAACCGGAGGTTTCAAGTTCGTCGCCGACTCGATACTGACGAGCCTCGCCTGAAAGATAGGCCATTCCAATCTCTGCGGCGGTGCCGCAGAGATTGGACGAACCATGCCATGGTACCAGCGTGACTGCGAGACTGCCCCGCCACCCAAGTCAAACTCGCCGGATAATACGTCGGACGGTCTGGCCGGGTCGAGCAATCATGCTCAAGTTTCGCCAAATTCATCTGAAGCGTAACTGGCTCAGTTCTCATTGATCGCCGAAGGCTGTACGCACGGACAACTCGCAACAGTCCAGGCTGTTTACAGGATTACCTTGCAAGCCAAATGCTTAACAATGAAAATGACCGTCATGGACCGATTGGTCGATTCTGTCTGGTTTTCCGCACCAGAACGACTCGCCTGGCATCATATCGACTTTATGAAAGATTTCAGTTACATTTCAATCGGTCGACTTGGCACGAGATCAAGTGCCTGCCGATACGCCTCCAGAAAGCGCTAAGACGTTACAGTGCATGCCATCTTGAATTTTGAGGTGACATTGGTCGCGGTTGTCGCATGCGATGCCGAGTCTTACCGGTATACAGCCTGCACCCTCGATCTGAGAGGCCAGCATGGACTCATTGGAATTTCTGATCCGTGCAGGTCCCGGCTTCTCTTCAATAGGTACTAATTCGTCCCCGGTCGCAAACACGGTAATTCTTGGACGACTACGAGTGGCAATAACGGCGCGTCTCAATTCAGCGAATGCTTCAATTCCGGCTCCGCTTGAAACACGACCGGAACGCAGCACTCAGTCTCAAGAGCGGAGAGATGTCTCAGGCAGGATCGGGTTTGGTCCCACTCGAGGCGGCATCGTTCTCGTTGAGATGTACGGCGGTCTCGAAAAGTCTCTTCAATCTTGAACGACAACGTTGGCAACCTGAGGCACAGAGTTACCAGTCGTGATTTCAGCCGCATCGCCCACACCGACTTTGTTTGTGGGAACGCAAGCAACCTTGATGGATTCCGTAACGCGAAGTTATGCAAAGCGGCTGGAAACGTCGGCCAAGCGGATTGTGTAGCCATCCATCCATCAACAACTTGTCGAAAGGTGGAATGTCCTCAGGGCTATAAACGTCTTCTCCGAGCACCAGTCCAAGCGCATCTTCCAGAGAGATATCCGTAAGATCGAACCGTAAGACCGTTGCCACCAATTTTCGAGCGCTACGCAAACCGGCGGGATAATACTACGTCATGCAGATCGAAACGGGACTCGAAGAATTTATCAATAATTCCACTCAACACCCAGATTGAAGTTATGATTAAAGAAATCAGACTTCTGACCGTTCAACTGTGGCGTCAGTGGATACTGATTCCAGATGATTGTGTTCTGCGGACGATAGACGCTTCCAATATACATGAAGGTATACCCAGCTTGCAGATTAGCCCTCTCGAAAACTTCAAGCTTGTTTACGTATGGGATCATGTCGAATATCGGGAACTTGACGTTGACCGATTGCTCGAACATTGGCGACATGCTTGTCGTTTGCTGTTGTGTGCTGAATGAAGTCAGTTGAGGATTATTGGGCATTGTGGGAACCGTATTCGCCACCCCGTTGGTCTGTCCAGCGATGTTGAATCCGTTTCCAATACCGTAGCCGGTGATTTGACGAGAAGTCACATTCGCCAAGGCCGCGAACTTTGTATTACCCCACACTTGAAACTTTGAAGTTGGTTTGCCGAGATCAATTCGAAAGCCTGCTTCAGGGCCTGCCATTTGTGAAAGATCCGACGAGACCAGGTGCGAGTGCAGTACGTTCGGGTTCGAGAAGAATGGGTCAAGGGCGAGCGGTGTCAGATAACCTGAGAACACAGTTCCGCCGTTGCCACCACCACCACCACCACCGGCACCCGCACCAGTAGAAGGATTATTGACAGTATATCCCAGACCGCTGTCATACCCGTCGAAGCTGAATGTTTCTTTCAAGTGGATATATCGTGCTCCCACTAAAGGCCTCACCCGCAAGGCAGGTTGCTCATAAATCGAATTGAAATACCAATCCGAATTGGCACCCATCAATTGAGAAGTAAACCGGATGAAAACACCCATATCGTACGGTTGAACAGCACCGTAGAGCCCGTTACCGTCCGTGTCTCCAGGTGGACTTACCGCATTCGTCGTTGTCCCCGTAAGGAGGGGCAGGTACGTCGTCGTTATTCCGGAATTTCCCAAGGGGAGACCAAACCAAGCATGCAGGTGCTGCAAAGGATTGTAGTTTCCACTGTTTGGATTGATATCTAGAAGTGGGTCATACAAATTCCAGCTCGACGTCGCTTGCCCTTGAACGAAACCAGACACGACAAACCCGGTATCATCGGGATTGAACCAGCCCCATGTACCGCGAAAGCCTCCAGACGCCATCACATTTGATAAGATGCCAGTGGTCTGGGCTCCAAAGATCGTCGGACTTCCAATGGTTCCGGTTCCACCATTGCCACCACCACCACCAGCGGAAGCGTTGATGTAGCGGTAAGGACCCGTGGTAAAGATTGATTGGTCGAATTGCGTCGTACCGCCCAATAAGTTTCCGGCTGCCGCAGTCCCGGAGACGGTATTCCCTTGAAGCGCGTCAATGGAAACAGGGTTGACACCTGGCGCACCAATCAGGGTTTCAGTTCCCCCTTGCGTGCGTGCAAACAACGCTTCAGCCGAGAAATAATACTTGCGGTTTCCCTGCAAGATCTTGTTAAACCAGAATCCATCCTCGTAGGCGACGGAGTCCACCGGAGGTCCGGCGAATGGCGAAATATTCGGCCATGCCGTCGCATTCGGAGGATAACCCGGTCCCTCCAACCCGGAATAGTATTGCTGCGTCGGACCATACGCGGGGGCGTATGGCGACGGAGGCAACCCCATGCCAACTTGATCTGGATTTCCATTGGATGGCATCATCGGAGGCTGGGCGCTGGACGTGCCAACTCCTGCCAATGCCATGCATCCACCCAACATTACAGCCAACCAGTGCCGTGTCCGCATCAGTCGTTCCCTGACTATGAACGCCGTGAACTCGGAACGTTAACGAGTCTCGTCTCCGCTCCGAGTAGCCCGTTCTCCGCTTCCCGACGCAACGATGACTCTACGGGCGCAGCAATCTGCGCCTAGCGGAAGTATCGGCGGTGTGAGTTGGTAAACTCTACCGAAGATTCGGGTCGTAACGAAATTTCCGTTTTTTCTAACATTGAACCGGTCAATTCTGCCGTAAATCATCGGTCCGATGATTTACGTTTGGCTTACCAGCTCCCCATTCCTAATTTTCGAACGGTTGCCTCCGCCAGGCGGGAAAAGTCATGGTGTTGACGTACTCGATTGTAGCCGGCTTCAGCGAGCTCTAGTCGCAAGTTCGAGTCCTGCAAAACCTGCCGAAGCAATGCAGCCAGTGATTCAGAGTTCTCTTTTTCCGAAAGCAAACCACCGCCCGTCGATTCGATTAATTCCGGGAAAGCCGCGTGATCAGGTAGTACAACCGGAATGCCGTTTGCCCAGGATTCGAGAACATAAAGCCCTTTAGGCTCCTGAAGCCTTGCCGGAACGCTGAAGACATCGATCGATTTGAAAAAGTCAACTTTTTCGGCATGTGTTACCGGACTCCCAATATACTGAAATGCCTCTCCCAACGGCGCTGCCATTTGACGCACAGTTTCGAAATAGGCTTGATTTTGCGAACCGAGATACCCTCCTGCTCGGAGTTGGATATCAGGAATATCCTGCTTCAATTTCAGGACGCTTTGAACCAATGCGTCTAAACCTTTTTCAGGACAAATTCGTGCGAAGTAACCAACCGTCGGAGGGTGACCGAGAACAGCCTTTGGCTTTCCGTCGTGTTTCGCACAATCGATGGAAAGGGGTAATTCTATGAATTTCTCTCGCGGCAGGTTCAGATACTGAGACATGTAATTTCGATAGAAATGACTGTGGACAATGAAGCCGTCAAATTCCGCTGCCCGCTCTGTCAGCGTCGACATCACTTTTTGGCGGTACGGTTCGACGAGCCCATCCAGAAAAACATCGTCACCCTGCAAAACACAAAAGACGCGCCCGGCGTACTTCTTTCGAAATGCTCGCAACGATCCGCTGAGCAGCGAATTACTGAAACAGACAACGTCGGGATTAAGGCTGGCAATAAATTCCGCCAGTTCTTCACCCGCCTGCCGATGAGGACCAGACTCCCCCAATAGCATTGACGAAGTCATACTTCCTAATTCTGCAGCATCGTTTCCGACGGCACCACGAGTTGCCCGACGAATTATCGTCGGCGAATCGAGCCATCGTGTGAGAAATCGCGGAATGCTCTGCCAGAATCGGAAGTGGTCGCTCAGATAAACATTAATACCGCCGAAAAAGATGCGCGATGACGTTTGATCCTCTTCATCGACACGAATCGGCGTATAAAGTGGAATCAGCGACACTTCGACCCCCGCCTGATGAAGCGCGCGAGCCCATGTATTGTCGTGCATGCACGACCCGCAAAACATGCCGGCCCCTCCTGCGGTAACGATCGCTAAATGCATTTCAACCGGTTCTTCAATGGAAACAAGCCGTATCTGTCAATCCCGAGGTTAAGTTCCTTGGAGAAAAAAAACCACTTGGAATCGCCTTTGTGTTTTGCCTACGTTGAGATTTGGTGTTACGCACCACTGCGTTGGACACTTTAGAGAGGCTGTGGATTCTCGATCTCGTGTTTAAAGACGGTCACGCCGCGGTACAATCATTGGACAACTTCGTCGCGCCTTAAGAGCTGAATTCCGGCGAAATCAGAATTCAGGAGTCAGTTCTCCGTCACTTCGATGTGCCATATTTCGAAGTGTTTTTGGATTAATACTCTTACTAATTGCGCGCACGGAACCATCGCCCGCCAAAACGAGAAACAAATTCCCATGATCGCTTCCGGCTCCCCCGACAGTTTCACGACCTGCTTCGAAATCTGCTAATTCTTGCTTTAGCGTAATACCGTCAACTCCACCTCTACTGCTCGGGTGCAATTCCCATCTGTCGCCGCTCGTGCTCCCACGAGAATTCGGCTCACCGAATGGCACTGCTCGAACGACGTTTCGTAATGACGAACGCGTTCCAGATAACCAACCAAGATCACGTGAATGATCGATGCGGCTCTCGACAACAAAGAGCGTATTTGAACTTCCATCTCGGATCTGCTCATATCGAATGGAACTGTTCAGAAACAGTACTCCATTCTGATCGACATCGATCGGGGTTTCAAAATCGTTGTGAACTCCGCTGTAACTGGTCCAGGCGTAATTCAGCGAGGGGGTGTTTCTGGCTGATGGGCACATCAAAATGTGAATCTGATATTGTCTGGCGGGCAGATTAATCGAATCGTAAACTGACTTCGCAAAATCAATGTGCTCATACACATACGGCTTTTCAAGATACGGAAGAATCTGTGAGATCCAACCCATGTGGTAGCCACCACCTTCTTTCGACTGGATCGGGCCCGTACTGTTCTGCGTTCCCGGCGGAAGAACTTCGTGAGCCATCGTGTAATTGTTTAACGCGACTCCAATCTGCATCAGATTATTCATACATTGTGCCCGCCGAGCCGCTTCGCGTGACTGTTGAACAGCAGGCAGCAACAGGGCGGCCAACATGGCAATGATCGCAATTACAACCAGCATTTCGATCAGCGTAAATCCTGATCGGGCATCAGTCGCACTCCGACGCGAGTTACGACTCATACGCCGGTTCTCGAAACAATCGGAGGGTTGATTCAGTATGAGTGCAATCAAACTCACGATCAAAAATCCTTCAACATTTCGCCATCAGCCCGATGTGCCAGATTTCGGAACGTCTTTGGGTCAACGTTCTGACTGATGAATCGGACCGCGCCGTCCCCCATCACAAAATGTCCACCGCCGACATGAAAGCTGCTTGGCCCACCGACGAATTCGCGACCTGCTTCCATATCGGCCAGTTCCTGCCTCAAATTACTGCCGTTGATATTGCTGAGAGATATGGCATGTAACCGGAAAGTCGGCGCTGACTGAGCGACAGCTACTGCGCTGCCAGGCGCGTCATCGCTTGATGGCGCGATCGCAGGAGGATTATTCGGTGTTGCGACGACCAGGTTTCGCAGTGACGATCTGGTTCCCGACATCCAGCCGAGATCGCTGCCAGTATTCAAGCGACATTCCGCGACATAAATCGTGTTTGAACTCCCGTCAGTAATCTGTTCATATCGAATCGAACTGTTAAGAAACAGGACTCCGTTCTGATTCACATCGATTGGAGTTTCAAAGTCGTTGTGAATGCCGCAGTAACTCGTTGCGCCGGCGGTCGTACTTACGCCGTTACTTCCGTCCGACGGACAGAGAAAAGAATTAATCCTCTGCTGACGGGCCGGAACGTTGGCGGGATCGTACGCCGACTTATTGAAGTCGATATGGTTGTAGACATTCTGCTGCTCGAGATACGGCAAAATCTGAGTGATCCAGCTCATGTGATAGCCTGCCCCCTCTTTGGACTGAATCGGTCCCGTGTCGTTTTGCGTTCCTGGGGGCAATACTTCATGAGCCATCATGTAATTGTTCAAAGCCAGGCCGATCTGCATCATATTGTTTTTGCATTGAGTTCGTCTCGCCGCCTCGCGAGCCTGCTGAACAGCGGGGAGCAATAACGCAATCAAGACGGCGATGATTGCGATCACGACCAGAAGTTCGATCAGTGTAAAACCCGATTGACGGGAGACTCGTTGGTTTGGATTCAACTTGAACATGGCGGACAGCTTCCTATTGAGATGAAAAAGTGGTCGTTTTGGTGAATCGAAGTCGAAATGGAGTTTTTGATTTCACGGGACGGGTCTGGAACGGGTCACGCGAACAAGATCGGGATGGCCTGACGGATACTCAGCGAACACCGACACAATCCGACGCTTAGGCTGCGTTGTATCGGTGGTTGTCACAGACAGCCGAACCAACGCTGTTCGTTCCAAGGAAAGTTGTTCTGCGGGAACTTCCCATTCTTCGGTCGTGAAATCAGGTTTGATCTTCAGTGTCTTCACGGCTCGATCATACCCCGCGTCAGCGAGCAGATTGGCTTGAAGTCGATACTCGTCAC
>JBAXBD010000162.1:0-10196 GCA_037142165.1 Schlesneria sp.
GACCACGACCTCGTGGATCACGGTGAACACCGCGAACGGGTCGGGAAATGGCGCGGTCAATTTCAGCTTCACTGCGGATACCGGAGCAACGCGGGTTGGCACGATAACGATTGCCGGGCAAACGCTGACAGTCACACAGGCGGGTGTGGGTTACGTCGCGGCGGCTCCGACGATTCTCGTCCCTGCGGTCTTGGCTGCGCCCAGCGCCACGGCAGTGGACGGAGCGGGGAACGTTTATATTGCCGATCACAATAACAGCGTGATTAAGGAATGGCACGCAGCGACGGGGACCACGACAACACTTGTCTCAACCGGATTGAATCTTCCCACCGGCGTGGCGGTCGACGGTGCGGGGAACGTCTACATCGCCGATACGGCCAATAACGCGATTAAGGAATGGAACGCAGCGACTGGGACGGTTACCACGCTCGTTTCGACCGGATTGAACGCACCCGAACGCCTGGCAGTCGACGGTGCGGGGAACGTCTACATCGCCGATACTGTCAATAACGCGATAAAGGAATGGCACTCCGCGACGCAGACCGTCACCACGCTCGTCTCGACGGGATTGAATAATCCGCGTGGAGTGGCCGTGGACAGTTCGGGGAACGTCTACATCGCCGACACGGGTAACAAAGCGATTAAGGAATGGCGCACCGCAACGGGGACAGTCACAACGCTCGTCGGATTGGGATTGATCGCTCCCTTAAGCGTCGCAGTGGACGGATCTGGTAACGTCTACTTCGTCGATGGCACCGTGGTTTCGGAATGGCATCTGGGTACGCAAACAGTCACGACGCTGGTCTCAACGGGATTGAGTATTGCGAGTGGCGTCGCGGTGGACGGATCTGGGAACGTCTATATCTCCGACAGAGGTAATAATGCGATCAAGGAATGGAAGCAGTCAACATCGTCGGTAACAACGCTCGTTTCTTCGGTATTGGCCTTTCCGAATGGCCTGTCGTTGGACAAATCGGGGAACGTCTACATTGCCGATATTAATAACAACGCGATTAAGGAATGGCAGGTATCGACTGGAACGGTCAAAACGATCGTCTCGACAGGATTAAACTTACCCACGGGCGTAGCGGTGGACAGTTCGGGAAACGTCTATATTGCAAGCAATAGTGGTACCGCCGGACTTCAGGAATGGACCCCGGCAACGGGGACGCTCACCACAGCTTCGGGCTTAACATTCAATTCTCCTAAAGGGGTGGCCGTGGACAGTTCGGGGAACGTCTACATAGCCAATACGCTTTTCAGCACGATTTACGAATGGATCCCATCGTCGAATGCGACTTTAAACCTTGGTTGGGCGGGATTGAAAAATCCTGCTGGCATCGCGGTGGACGGTTCGGGGAACATCTACGTCGCCGATACGGGTAACAATGCCATTAAGGAATGGAACGCCGCGACTCATGCGGTCACGACGCTCGTCTCAACAGGATTAAACGCTCCTTTTGGTGTCGCAGTGGACAGTGCGGGGAACGTCTATATCGCTGATTCGGGTAACAACGCGATTAAGGAGTGGAACGCCGCATCGGGCACGGTCGCTACGCTGGCCTCGACAGGATTGGGTAATCCGCGTGGTGTGGCCGTGGACGGTGCGGGGAATGTTTACGTTGCCAATACGGATAAAAGTGTTCTTGAAGTATTGCCACAACTGGCATACGTGAACACGACCGCGAAGTTGGAAGCAAGTGGGGCCGGTACCGATCAACTGAGCGTCGTCCTTCCGACGACCGCTAACCTCTCAGGGATATTTGCTCCGACCAGTGATCAAAGCTGGTTGACCATCGGATCGGTCGTCAATGGTGTGGTGAACTTCAGCTTTAGCGCGAATCCGGCGGGCAGCACTGCACGGACAGCTTATATTACGCTGCTGGGCCAGACAATCGCGGTGACACAGCCGGCTGTACCTGTCACGCTGGGAACAACATCATTGGTGGAAGGACCATCTGCGGGAAGTGATTCGGATACTGTCGTGACAACAGGGGCCTGGACGGTCTCGACTACGGCCTCATGGATCACGCTGAACACCACCAGCGGGGCGGGAAATGGTCCGGTTAATTTCAGCTTCGCGGCGAATACAGGAGCGACCCGCACGGGGACGGTGATGATCGCCGGGCAGACGCTGACAATCACGCAGGCGGGAGCGGGCTACGTCGCAGCGGGTTCGATGCCTGTTATTACGGGGTTGAGCGGTCCGTATGGCGTGGCGGTGGACACTTCCGGGAACGTCTACGCATCTGATTCGGGTCACAACGCGATTAAGAAATGGAATGCCTCGACCGGGTTAGTCACGACGCTCGTCTCGACGGGATTGAATAATCCTTTCGAACTGGCGGTGGATGGTTCGGGGAACGTCTACATCGCCGATCAGTCCAACAATGCGATTAAAGAGTGGAACGCCGCGACAGGGACGGTCACATCGCTCGTCTCCACGGGATTGAACTATCCTGATGGCGTCGCAGTCGACACTTCGGGTAACGTGTACATCGCCGATTCGCTGAACGGTGCACTGAAGGAATGGCAAGTCGCGACGGGAACGGTCACAACGCTCGCCACCGGATTGCATCCTGTTGGAGTGGCAGTGGACAGTTCGGGCAACGTCTACATCGCCGATGGTGGTAACAACGCGATTAAGGAATGGCACGCCGCGACGGGGACCGTCACAACGCTTGTCACCGGATTAAGCAATCCATGGGGCGTGGCGGTGGATGGTTCGGGGAACGTCTACATCGCCGATGGTGGAAACGTGTTGGTTAAGGAATGGCAAGCCGCGACGGGAACGGTCATAACGCTCCCCTTTACAGGATTGGCCGGTCCCTCAAACGTGGCTGTAGACAGTTCGGGCAATGTCTACACCTCCGATTGGGGTAATAACGCAATCGAGAAATTGCCTCGGGCCTATGTAAATACGACTCCTGTAACGGAACCGAGTGGGGCTGGTTCGGATCAATTGGGCATCGTCGTTCCGTCGACCGCCAACCTGACGGGGGTGTTTGCTCCGACCAGCGATCAAAGCTGGTTGACCATCGGATCGGTGGCCAACGGGGTTGTGAACTTCAACTTTAGCCCGAATCCGACCGCCGGCGTTTCACGAATGGCGCATATTACTCTACTGGGCCAGACGATCGCGGTGACACAGACGGCGTCACCAATCGTGACTATACCCACGATCTCCACTATTGCCAACACATCGGCGGTCCTCGGCGGAAATGTCACCAGCGATGGCGGACAGACGATTACCGAACGAGGCGTGCTTTACGCATTGTCCAGCGTCAACGCAAATCCGAAACTCGGCGGTACGGGCGTGACCAAAGTGACCGCGACCGGGACAACCGGAGTCTTTACCGCGACCGCTTCAGGGCTAACCCAAGGCTCAGTCTATTCCTTCGTCGCTTATGCCACCAACGGCAACGGAACAACCTACTCGCCGCTGGGAGCCACGTTTGTTCCAGGGTCGGTTAATGTCACGGGTGTGTACGACCCGTCGTCGAACGCTATTGCAGCCGGAGCGACTTTGACAGCTTCGACAAACAGTTTGTCAGTGTCATTCTCGGAAAATATGAACTCCGTTTCGGGCGGGGCCAATAGTGTCACCAATCCATCGAACTGGCTGCTGTTCCGCTACGGCGTCGATGTCTCGTATTTAATTACGGGGATCACATTCGCTCAGAACCCGACCAGCCTTCAATACCTCGCGACACTTTCGTTTGCTGCCCCATTGAATCAAGGGGGGTATCAACTGATCGCTCGCCAGACGATCCAGGACATCAGCGGGCGATCGTTAAGTGGTTCTTCTGGAACCACCGCCAACGACTTCCGCCTGAATTTCTATGTCGCTCAAAAGGTCGGAGCGACAACTGATATCGCCCCGTATCTCTATAACATCGAACCGTCCGTACTGAATGCCACGGCAACGCAGACGGTACCGATTTCGTCGTCGCTCTATGTCTTTGATGCAGACAGCAATAACTGGACGTCGGCCACGGTGCAGATCGGTATTAACTATCAGAACGGCGAAGACGTTCTTGGCTTCACGAACACCACCACGCCGAATATCACCGCATCCTGGAACGCCGCGACGGGAACGTTAACGCTGACAGGGACCGATACGGTTTCCAATTACAGGACTGCCCTGCATAACGTGACCTACACCGACACGAGTGCCACACCCAACACAGCATTGACTCGGACAATCTATTTCCAGACCAACGACGGAACGTTACTCAGTAACGTGCAGACACGCGACGTGACGGTGACGGCATCCAGCACGCCTGCAGTCTTGTCGGGAGTCAGCGGCACGGGAACTTACTACCAGGGTTATCCGGCGATCTTCCTGGCACCGTACCTGGTGATCACCGATCCGAACGTGGTCAATCTTTCCAGTGCAACCGTCTCCTTTACCAACTGGCAGGGAGAAGACAGGCTGATCTTCAACAACATTTTCGCCGATCAGTGGACGTTCACGCAGGATCTTGCTGCCCACACCGCGACGTTTACGATTACGAGTGCGGACATGGTCGATCACTATCAGACCCTTTTGCGTTCGGTGCTCTATTGGGATGTGAGCGGTGCGCCCAACACGTCGGCTCGTGTCGCCAGTTTCTCGGTCACCGACGGATTTTCCACCAGCAACATCGTCACCCGCAATACGATTGTGTCGGCGGTCAATCAGCCACCAACACTGACATCGATTGAGTCAACGCCGCTCGCCTGCAAGGCAAATGATCCAGCCTATCCCGTCCAGCCGATCTCGAACACGTTATTGGTCGGTGACCCTGACAGCAACAACCTGACCAAGGCGACGGTGCAGATCACTTCAGGTTACGAAAACGACGCGAACGGCACGGACGTATTAGCCTTCACGAATCAGCTTGGAATTACTGGTTCATTCAATGCCGCGACGGGAACGCTGACGCTGACAGGGACCAGTTCCGTCAGCAATTACCGAACGGCACTGCGATCCGTTACGTTCGGTACGTCAGGCCCGTCACCAAGTACGGCCACGCGAACCCTGACGATCTACGCCACCGACGACTACACACCGACACCAGCCACCAGCCTTTCGGCGACGCGAACAGTCACGGTCCAAGTAACCAATCTGCCACCGGCCTTGTCTAATATTCCGAACGCGCCACTCGCCTACGTCCGAAATGCTGCTGCAACAGCGATCGCGCCTGGTGCCGTGATCTACGATCCCGACAGCATCAACCTGGCGAGTGCCACGATCCAGATCACTGGCAACTATCAAACGGGCTTGGACGTGCTGGCCGTGACGGTCGTGTCAGGTATTACTCAAAGCTTCGATGCCACCACAGGGACATTAACGTTGTCGGGCATTTCGTCGCTGGCCAATTACCAGACCGTGCTTCAATCGGTGACGTTCTACACGACGACTGTGGCGAACACCCTTTCACGCACGATCAGCCTGACGCTGAATGACGGTTTGGGGAATAGTTCAACGGTTTCACGTGGCGTGACGTTGAGTTAAAAAATTGTGTCGCCCTTAACAGGGCTTGCACAACTTTAGACATCAGACCCAGGGCGGCGCTTTGCGGCTATCGCCGCGTCGCTATGTCCTGGGCTGATATGTGTTGGCCATTTCAGGCCATCGGCCATGTCTCATGTTCCATTCTCACAACCGGAGATGTAGGCAAGACACCTAAAAATCGCGAGCTGAGACACGCATCTTGGATCAATCCGGAACTGATGCCAGCACAGTCTTTAGCCTGAAAGGCTCCAACATATCAGCCCAGGGCAGAGCGACGCGGCGACAGCGGCAAAGCGCCGCCCTGGGTAAGTAAGAGATGACGCGTTCGCCCTGTTAAGGGCAGTACCTCTCCATGCCCGTCAACGTAATTCAATCATTCAAATACGATGGACGAAATCAATCATGTGACATTTTTCACCCAAAAACCTGATAAACCACATTTCCTGCAACATCTGTCAAACGGAAATCGCGGCCCTGGTGTCGGAATGTCAGGCGTTCGTGGTCGAGGCCCAGTGCGTGCAGGATCGTCGCTTGAAGGTCGTTCACATGGACAGGCGCCTTGATGGGGTTGAAACCTAATTCATCGGTTTCGCCGATGATCTGGCCTCCTTGAACACCTCCGCCTGCGAGCAGCATGGTGAAAGCCGCCTTGTGATGATCGCGGCCTTCCTTGCCGGGGTTATTTCCGCGACGGACTTCGTTCATGGGAGTCCGACCGAATTCGCCCCCCCAGATCACCAGCGTGTCATCCAGCAGACCTCGTTGTTTGAGATCGTGAATCAGCGCGGCTGCCGGTTTGTCCGTCTTGTCGCAGTTCACTTTTAAATTCACGTTCAGATCCGAATGGTCGTCCCACGTGTAATGATAGAGCTGAACGAACCGGACTCCCCGCTCGACCATTCTTCTTGCGAGTAAACAATTGCGCGCGAACGTGTCTGTCTTTTCGTCTCCAATCCCGTACGACTCGAGTGTCACGGGTGTCTCCTGGGAAAACTCCAACAGTTCCGGTGCAGCCGTTTGCATGCGGTAGGCCAACTCATAGGCTTCGATCCGCGACGTGATCTCGGGATCAGGCTGTTGCTGAAAGCGGATTCGATTGAGATCGTTAATCGCGGTCAATCGATCTCGTTGACGCTCGGGAGTGAACCCCTCAGGGCTGGCGAGATGCAGAATCGGATCGCCTTTGCTTCGAAAGGTGACGCCGCGATAGGGGGCGGGGAGAAACGTACTGTCCCACAAGGCTGTCCCGGCGATATCTCCTGGTCCGTTGTTCGACAACAGGACGATGAAACCTGGGAGGTCTTGAGAATCACTTCCCAAACCGTATGTGACCCACGACCCCATGCTGGGCAAGCCGAATCTGGGAACGCCACATTGCATCAGCAATTGAGCGGGATCATGGTTGGACGTATCGGTGTGCATCGACCGAATCATGCACAGGTCATCGGCACGCTTCGCCAGATGGGGAAGATAGTCAGAAAAGTCCATACCGCATTGACCATGCTTCGTAAACGTCCTCGGCGACGCCATGACTCGGGCGCTTCCCTTGATCAGCGAATCGCTCAGTCCGGCGAGAAACGACGCTGGAACCGGCTGTTGATGCAGCCGCTGCATTTCGGGCTTGGGATCGAACAAATCCAATTGACTCGGTGCACCCGCCATGAACAGAAAGATCACATTCTTGGCGCGAGGTTTGAAATGGGGCTGGCGAGGATCTAGCGGAGTCGGTCGATCAGTCTGTCTGGCAAGTCCTTCTTGCTGTAACAACGTGGCTAAGGCGATACCACCCAGCCCACCACCAGACTGCTTCAAGAAACAGCGGCGATAAAGATTGCGAACATCATCTTGAAATTGCATCACGAATGGTCCTCGCCGAAAGTTTGATTCATCAATCGCGCACGATGAATTCGTGTAAATTGATCAATACACTGGCCAGGTCCGCCCATTCCGACTGACTGCTCGTTGTCTGTGCGGATGCGAGTGACGCGGCGCGTTGCTGTTCGACATATTTTTCGAGCCGATCAAGTTCGTCGTTGGTTGCTGAACGAGTCAGGCAACGTCGAAACCCCAATACGATTCGTTCCCGATCGGAATTCGCGTTCGGCAGATGCAGCGATTCCGCAAACGAACCAGAAATCTGTTGTAAGGCCGGATCGTTCAGCAGCGTTAATGCCTGCATCGGGGTATTGGATCGATCACGGCGTGCACAAATGCGTTGTGGCGAAGGAGCGTCGAACGTGATCGATTGAGCGAATGGCGAAGTCCGTTGAATGAAAGTGTAAATGCTGCGGCGGTACTGATCGGCCCCTTTGCTGGTCGTCCAGGAATTGCTCCCGAAAGCTTCCATGGTGACTCGTTCATCTTGAGCAGGATAAACGCCGGGACCGCCCAGAGTGGTGCTCAGCAAACCACTGACTGCAAGGATCGAATCGCGTACAGTTTCTGCGGGGACGCGGAGACTGGATTGACGAGCAAGCAACGAGTTACCGGGATCAAGCTCAATCAACTCAGGCCGGGGTCGGGACGATTGCCGATAGGTGGCAGAACATACGATTTTTCGATGCATCGCTTTGACGTTCCAGCCACCGTCGGAAAATTCTTTTGCGAGCCAATCGAGCAACTGAGGGTGCGTCGGCCTGGCCCCTCGGGTGCCAAAGTCATCGGGCGTGGTCACGATCCCTTTGCCGAAGAATTCCTGCCACATCCGATTTACCGTTACTCGTGCGGTCAAGGGGTGATCGCCTGAAACTAACCAATGTGCGAGTGCCAGCCGAGAAGGCTGGTTCTGGGCAATGTTCTGATTCACTCCAGTCGGATCACTTGATATTTCGTGCGAAGCATTCAGCCAATCGGGCAGGGCGGGTTCGACATTTGGTCCAGGGCTGCGAAATTCGCCCCGTTCATGAAGATACGTTTGACGGGGAGTTTGTGATGCCATCATCACGGGTGCACGTGTCGCCATCGCTTGAGGAAGCTGTTTCTTGAGGGCGACTAATTGATTTCTAAGCTCACCCAGCTTCAGCTCGGCAAATTGTTTTTCGTCGGTGACGGACCCTCGTTCCAGAAAATAATCGAGCAAGTCGTCCTGTTGGCGTGGCGTCCTGTTTTCCCAGCGAAGCTTAACAATCTCGGTTCCTTCGAGTTGTCCTTCGCCAAGCCCTCCACCCCAGATCAATCCGAGCAGTTCCCACTGCCGATCCCAGACGTGGTCTTCACCGGGATGAGCAAGTGCATGCAGCACCTTCGCCTCCCATACTTTCTGCAGTGAAGTCAGCCCTTGCCGATAGGGTTCGATCACTTCGTGACGACGTCGATCGTATTCAGGACGAATCTGCAAATAAGCCTCGCGCTCACCGGGTAACGGAGCATCGATGTTGATTTCATCAGCCTGATCGAAATACGAGTACAACTGAAAGAATTCTTTCTGCGTCAAAGGATCGTACTTGTGGTCATGGCAGCGCGCACATCCGACCGTCAGCCCGAGCCAGATCGTGCCGACCATCGATGTCCGGTCGACAATCTGTTCGACACGATATTCTTCCAGGTCAGCACCTCCCTCGCGGTTGCTCAAGGTCTGACGCAGAAAACCTGTTCCGAGAATTGGATCCTCCGTGGCTGGTAACGCACTTCGCGAGTCCCTTTTGACAAGATCACCTGCCAATTGCGAAATCGTGAATTCATCAAAAGGGAGGTTTGAATTCAGTGCGCTGATGACCCAATCTCGATATCGCCAGGCAACAGGACGAAGCTGGTCGGTCAGATGTCCGTCCGTGTCGCCGTAGTGACAGAGATCGAGCCACGGCCGAGCCCAGCGTTCCCCGTAATGAGGCGACGCGAGAAGCCGGTCGACAACTCGTTCAAAGGAATCCGGACGTTCATCGGCGAAAAACTCGTCAACTTCGTGCAGCGCAGGAGGCAACCCAATCAGATCGAGTGTGGCTCGTCGGATATGAGTTTCGCGAGATGCCATTGGCGCAGGCTGGAGATTATTTTTATGTAATCCTTCCAGAATATATGAGTCGATTGGAGTGCGGCACCAGCCATCGCTGTCTTGAATGACAGGACTTGCCGAACGGAGGAGAGGCTGAAATGACCAATGTGGCTGAGCGAATAACACTACAGAATATGAAAGGTTAACGAACAGACTCATGAGGAACTTAACGTTGTCAGTGGTGCCAAAGTTCCTTGGGTTCATGGAGCAGAAGCTCCTGGCGAACCGCCTGCGGCGGCTTATCAGCAACACAAAGTATCGAATCAGCATGGTGACCATCGCCATTCGCTATAAAATTGATGCATCGTCACCCCAGTCATGATGACAATTCACACATCTTCCAGGCGCAACAACTTGATCGCATTTCCCCGATAGATTTTGTACTGGACCTCCTCGGGCAACATCAACGAGTCTAACAGCGCGAACTGCGGGATCTGTTGTTCCGGCATTAGCACATCGGTGCCAAACAGAAGTTGGTCTGCATGTCGGATGATGAATTCGCGTCCGAACTTCAAGTCACGGGCAATCGCTTTTTCGCCGCCTGGTTCCGAGAGATCTCCGTAGAGATTCGGATATTTTTCCATTAATCGGTCCAGCGCACCGCCGGGCGCGACGGGGGTCGGCACATTCGGGTAACGTCCAAAATCTTCAAACGTGGCATCACCCGAGATTGACGCCCAGAAGCCCGCCGCATGCCCGATCAAC
>JBAXBD010000163.1:0-10196 GCA_037142165.1 Schlesneria sp.
CTCGTTAAATGCTCGTTCGATAAAATAGACGGCCCACAGGATGAAAAGACAGACGGGAACATCGGTCAACGCAGCACGACTGTAACTGGCGTGGAAGTCGCTCGTTGACACCAGCCACGCCGAGGTCAATCCCGCGACCGGTCCGAACCACCGACGGCAAACCCACCAGATGGATGGTATCATCGCGATGCCAGCAATCAGGCAGGGGATGATTGGGATAAATCCCGTTGGTTTGATCCCGCACAATGACGCGATAATCATTGTCCATTCAATGACAGCCGGCAGCAGCGGCGGAGCATACAAGTAGCGAGCGGGATACGAAAAATCATCTTCCGGACCAAACCAGAAATTTGACGCATAGACACCCTCGTCAAAATGTTCGATTGCCATTCGACCGGGGAAACTCAGGCGGACGATCGAACCAAATATGATCGCGCCCCAAAGCCAGATCAGCTCAGTGCGCGAGATCGATTTTGATTGCGATGGTAGAATGGTGTTGTCCATGAAAAAATCATATCGCGCCGACGGTTGGATCGCCTTCCCCAAGCCTCTATGATTGTCTTAGAAATTAACCGACCACACCTCATAAGGAAAACTCAATCATGTCGAATCCAGACCAAATGTATGACGAAGCCATTGCCCTGAAAGACAAAGGGAACCTGCCGGGTGCCGTGGAAAAACTATTGGAAATCGAAGCATTGGCACCAACCCATACCCTGACTCACTCTGCTCTTGCCATCATGCTTCAGAAGCTGGGTAAGTACGACGAAGCGATTGCACATGCCAAAAAGGTTGTCGAACTGAATCCGACCGATTCGTTCTCACAGTCACAACTTTCCGTCATTTACCAGCGATGTGGACGGATTCCCGAAGCTGAAGACGCGCTCGCACGAAGCCGGACGATGCATGCCGGTGGCGGGTGTGGTAGCGGTGGATGCGGACATCATTGATCGAGGGAGATTTCACAATTTTCCCGATCGCGGTACCACGGTATTGGAGTCTACTCCAATGCCGTGGCTTCGCTTTGTGATCTTGTGATTGGCAGTGGCGAGGTAGTGATCGCGATTTTTTTACCCGAGTTCAAAAACAGCCTGTTCCTCAGCGACCCCGCAAATTTCCGTGCAGGTTACCGAAAAAAAGACGATTTTGACGATGGGAACGTACGAGATGAGATTCTCGTACGGCTTACTTTCGGTTATTTAACGACTTGGCAACGCCTCCCGCAGTCTTGCGAAGTCGAATCCGCCGGTGAAAATGTGTGCACGTGGAACGAATCGCGCAACTGAAAAGACAGGTGAAACGTATGAATGGACATGTACGGTTAATTCTGACGCTGCACAATCACCAGCCCGTCGGCAATTTTGATGGCGTTTTTGAAGCGGCTTTTCAGGACAGCTACGTTCCATTTCTGAATGTCCTTCAGGATTTTCCCGAGTTACCAATCGTACTGCATATTTCCGGAAGCCTGCTGGACTGGCTTGCCAAGCATCACCCGGAATACATCTCGCGCATTCGCGAATTTGTCCAACGCGGTCAGATCGAATTGCTCGGCGGGCCCTACTACGAACCGATCCTGGCGTCGATTCCGCGCCGTGATCGAATCGGGCAGATTCAACTTTATAAACGGCACCTCGAAGATCTATTTGAAACTCGCGTACGCGGAATGTGGGTCCCCGAGCGGGTCTGGGAACAATCGTTTGCGGGTGACATCGTTGAAGCGGGAATGGAATATACCCTTCTTGACGACACTCATTTTCGAAATGCTGGCCTCAACGAAGACGAGTTGCAAGGGTACTATCTCACCGAGGAAAGCGGGCGACTGCTGAAGGTATTCGCCGGTGGCGAGAGATTGAGATATTTGATCCCTTACGCCGATCCTCAAGATTTGATTAATCACTGCCGTCAGATTGCCGACCGATACCCGAATGCGGTTTTGATCTTTGGCGACGACGGTGAGAAATTTGGAGTCTGGCCAGGTTCGAAGGATCATGTTTACCGCGACGGTTGGCTGCGTCGTTTTTTCTCGGCTCTTCGAGACAATCAACAATGGCTTCACGTCACGACGATGTCCGAAACGATCGACAGCGTTTCGCCAATTGGTCGAATTTACATTCCCGATGCAAGTTATCGGGAAATGACCGAATGGGCACTGCCGACCGATAAGCAGACTCACTACCGCAATCTTGTCGCGGCCAACGAGCAGAGACACGACTGGCATTCGATGCGTCAGTTCGTCCGAGCTGGCTTCTGGCGGAACTTCCTCGTGAAGTACCCCGAAGCAAATGAAATGTACGCCAGGATGGTGCAGGTAAGCCGAAGACTTGAGGAAGCTGTGGCGACTCCAAACCTCGGAACGGCCAATCAACTTGTTGCCGAAGCTCGTCGGGAACTCTATCGAGGTCAATGTAATTGTCCCTATTGGCACGGTGCGTTCGGCGGCTTGTACCTGCCTCATTTGAGAAATGCGATTTACGGTAGTTTGATTACCGCAGACACACTGCTGGAACGTGCTTCTGGCCGACGAGGTCACTGGGTCGACATTCAGGCAGAAGATTTCAACCTCGATGCGAGAAAGGAAATTCGTCTCGCGGGCGATCGACTCATCGCTTACTTGTCGCCTGGAAAGGGAGGACATCTTTATGAACTGGATGTGCGACAAATTCGTACGAACCTGTTGGCCACGTTAAACCGACGCTCTGAGCCTTATCACGATCGAGTTCGCCAACATGCTGGACAGCCCGTCAGCGAAAGTGGTGGAGGCGTCGATCCGAACGGCGGAGTCCGATTCAAACAACCGGACCTGGACCAGAAGCTGCAATATGATGCCTGGTCTCGAAAAAGTCTTGTCGACCATTTTCTGCAGCCGGGGTTAACCCACGAAAACTTTACGCACGGGCATGGAGAGATTGGCGATTTCGTAGAAGGAGTGTATCTCTCAAAAATTCGACGTTCGGATGAACGAGTTGAAGCGACAATGTGGCGAGACGGCAAATTTGGACCGTTTCAAGTGAAAGTGACCAAGACAATTTCGCTTTCATCTCATCAGCCCGGTTCCCTTGAAATCAGTTACTTGCTGGAACATTTGCCAGCGGGATTGCCGATCCACTTTGGTATCGAATTCAATTTTGCTGCGATGGCTGCCAGTGCAAACGACCGCTACTATTACAATGACCACGGACTGAATCTGGGTCAGTTAGAAACACTGAATTCGACAACGCCCACATCCCGAATCGGTCTTGTTGATGAATGGCTTGGACTCGATGTCTCGATTGACGTTTCGCAACCAGCCAGCTTCTGGACTCAGCCGATTCAAACCGTCAGTCAATCTGAAAGTGGTTTTGAACTCGTCCATCAAAGCTGTTCCGTGATGCCTCACTGGGAATTCATGGCGCCTGCCGACGGATCTTGGAAAGTGACGTTGGTTCTTTCCCTGGATACATCTGCCGCCCAGGCCCGCGAACTTGCTGAACGTTCTGCAACAAGATTTGTACCATCATTGGAGTCGAAATAATCGAGAGCGTATCATCGCTCAAGATTCTCGAACTTGGAATGAAAATGTCGCTTGTGTCCTTCCGATCGATTTTGCTTTGCACAGCCACAATTATCATCAGCCTGAATTGGGTGACTGTCTGGTGTGCCGAACCCATTCCCACGGGTGACGCAATCATTCGCGGAACAGCGGGCAATTCCGAAATCATCATCAAAACGACGGAAAGATTGGCTGGCGCGATTCATTCGCTCACGTGGAACGGTCGCGAATTCATTGATAGCGCTGATCATGGTCGCCAGCTTCAATCAGCCTCAAATTTCGACGCCGGGCTGCCTCTGACGGCAGAAACGTTCAATCCGACAGAGGCCGGTTCTCGAAAAGACGGTGCGGGACCAAAATCCACAAGCCGCCTGCTTCATTTGATTGCAATCGGAAACCAACTCCAAACCACCAGTCAGATGGCGTTTTGGCTCAGTCCAAATGAAAAGTCTGACGGAAATCTGACCAAGAACATCGTCGAACTTTCAAATCATCTTGTGACAAAAAGGGTTCGAATCGGACACCGAAATTTACCCCATGTCATTCAGTATGATGTGACATTCTCAGTACCGATCGGTGAACGGCATCGACATGGAGTCTTTGAAGCCGTTACAGGATACATGCCAGCCGAATTTGAAGTTTTCTGGAAATACGACTTATCGAAGGACTCGTTCGAGCCACTCGACGATGGCCCTGGCGAACAGTCTTTTCCAGTCATTCTTGCGACCAAAGAAGGGACGCATGCGATGGGAATTTACTCGCCTGACCAACCTTCACGCGGGTACGAAACTGCGGGATATGGTCGCTTCCGCTTCCCGAGCGAAAAGGTCGTCAAATGGAATTGCGTTTTCCGAATTGACGGAGATGGAAACGGAATTCGACCAGGGGAATACTCGTTCCGCAATTTCGTGATCGTCGGTGACCTGGAAGTCGTTAAAGCTTCAATCCGAGAACTGAGGCGTGAATATCCATCACCACTCGATCCAGCTCGACGATAGCATCATTCTTTTGAGAGTAACACGGCCTTCATATACTCTCGATTCAGCTGCGCAATATTTGACAGTTTGATCTTGGCGGGACATGCCGCTTCGCATTCACCAGTATTCGTACAATTGCCAAAGTGTTCGGCATCCATGGTCGCAACCATATTCAGCACGCGTTTGCTTCTTTCTGCCTGCCCCTGAGGGAGGCTTGCAAGGTGTGAGACTTTGGCGGAAACAAACAGCATTGCGGACGCATTCTTGCACGATGCAACACAAGCTCCGCATCCAATACATGCGGCAGCGCTCATTGCGTCCTGCTGGACATGATGCGGGACGAGCGTAGTGTTTGCCTCAGGTGCATTACCTGTATTCACTGAAACAAAACCACCGGCTTGGATGATACGATCGAAAGCCGAGCGATCAACAATAAGGTCGCGAACGATCGGAAACGCCTTAGCAAGCCAGGGCTCGATGACAATCGTGTCACCATCCTGAAAACGTCGCATGTGAAGCTGGCACGTTGTCGTTCCTGAATCAGGTCCGTGTGCCTGGCCATTGATAACAACACCACAGGTCCCACAAATCCCTTCGCGACAATCGTGATCGAACGCGACTGGCTCTTCGCCAGAAGCGATCAATTGCTCGTTTAAAACATCGAGCATTTCAAGAAACGACATATCCGTTGAGATACCGCGAACTTGATAAGTCTTCAGACCGCCCGGCTGTTCAGGCCCAGTCTGGCGCCAAATCTTCAGGGTGAGATTCAAGTTCTTTGAAGCAGCGTGGTTCATGGTCTGGAAATTCTCCGCGGCTCGAATTGAGGTCGCAAGACAAAAGGCTATTTATAGCTGCGAACACCCAATGGGGCGTCTACAAACGTCAGCGGTTCTTTATGAAGGATCGATTCTGTCCCAACTCCCTGGTATTCCCATGCAGAAACAAAGCTGAAGTCGGCGTCGTTACGTTCACATTCGCCTTCTTCGGTTTGGTGTTCTTCACGGAAATGGCCTCCACACGATTCGTCGCGATAGAGTGCGTCACGAGCCAGCAGTTCGGCAAACTCGAGGAAATCAGCTACACGGCCAGCATGTTCGAGGTTTTGATTAAGTGTTTCGCCGCTGCCAAGCACTTTGACGTCGTGCCAGAACTGCTCGCGAAGACTCTTGATTTGCTCAATTGCGTGCAAAAGGCCCTTTTCGTTTCGTGCCATCCCGACGTGATCCCACATGATTTTTCCGAGTGCCCGATGGAAGTGTTCCGTACTGTGGGTCCCGTTCACATTCAGAATGGCAGCAGTCCGTGATTTCGATGCTTCGAGTGCCTCATGGAACTCTGGGCGATCCGCTGAAATTGGCTTCACCTTCCTCGTCGCAATATGATCACCCACGGTATATGGAATGACAAAATAGCCGTCGGCTAAACCTTGCATGAGCGCACTGGCGCCTAGTCGATTCGCTCCGTGATCCGAAAAATTTGCTTCGCCGAGGACATACAATCCAGGAAGGTTACTTTGCAAATTGTAATCGACCCACAAACCACCCATCGTGTAATGCACGGCTGGATAGATTCGCATAGGCACCTTATAGGGATTTTCGTCGGTGATCCGTTCATACATGTGGAACAGGTTGCCGTACTTTTCACGGATGACCGACTCACCGTCTTCTTTGATTGCTTTTGAGAAATCAAGATAGACCGACATGCCGGACTGCCCAACTCCAAAGCCCGCGTCACAACGCTCTTTGGCTGCTCGGGACGAAACGTCGCGCGGGGCGAGATTGCCGTACGAAGGATAACGCCGTTCAAGATAATAATCGCGCTCGTCTTCGGGAATCTGATCGGGCGAACGATTATCACCCTTGGTTTTTGGTACCCAGACTCGTCCGTCGTTTCTGAGGCTTTCGCTCATTAGCGTCAGCTTGGACTGATGGTCGCCACTGACGGGAATACACGTCGGATGAATCTGCGTAAAACATGGATTCGCGAAGTAGGCACCTCGTTTGTGACATCGCCAGGCGGCGGTCACATTGCAGGTTTTCGCCATGGTCGAAAGGTAATAGGCGTTTCCATACCCGCCCGTACAGAGAACCACGGCGTCACTTGCAAAAGTTTCGTATTTGCCAGTGACGAGATCCCGAGTTACGATTCCGCGAGCAATCCCATCGACGACGACGAGATCCAGCATTTCACGTCGCGTGAACAGCTTGATACCGCCCCCACTCACTTGACGCATCATGGCCTGATAAGCGCCAAGCAAAAGCTGCTGACCAGTCTGGCCGCCACAATAGAATGTCCGCGAGACTTGGGCACCACCGAATGATCGATTGGCCAGCGTTCCGCCATACTCACGTGCAAATGGAACTCCCTGGGCAACGCATTGATCAATGATCGAGGTACTGAGCGACGCCAACCGATACACGTTGGATTCACGAGCTCGCCACTCTCCCCCCTTGACAGTATCGTAAAATAGTCGCCAGACTGAATCACCATCGTTCTGGTAGTTCTTCGCAGCATTGATGCCCCCCTGAGCGGCAATACTGTGTGCTCGACGAGGAGTGTCCTGAATGCAAAACGAGAGTACGTTGTAACCCAACTCGGCAAGTGAGGCGGCAGCAGAACCGCCAGCAAGCCCCGTCCCGACGACGATGACCGTATACTTTCGCTTGTTATTCGGCGCAACGAGTTTCAAGTCACGTTTCCGCTGATCCCAGCGGCTGGCAATATTGCCGTCTGGACAACGTCCGTCCAACGGGGTGTCAGCGACGGTTACCATTTTTTCCCCTTACAGATCCAATTATTTGACTCGAAGAAATCAAATCGGGCACCGTACCATTCGGGATCTTTTGACTCGGCTCTATTGAAAAAGCCCGTCGATGAATCCGAAGAAATATGTTGATCGATTCCTCATCGCACGATTTATTTCAATTTTCAATTTCACAACGGACCGGTGCGATTGTGCCGGAACTTTATCGCCACATCCCTGGTACGAAAACAACGATACTGGCGAAACCGACCGCGATGATGACGCCAAAGATTTTCCCGACAATCTTAATCAACGGCGTATATTTCGGATGATTCAACCCAAGTGATTGAAATGCACTTGCAAACCCGTGCGACAAATGAACTCCGAGAATGATGGCACCGACAAAATAAACGACGCGGCTTACTGGATCACTCAATGCCGCCAGCGTGTTGTGGAACGGTGCTTCCAAATTCGATTCAGGCAAATAGTGAAGCGAGCTTCGCAGACCTAATCGCAAATCGATCAGATGAAGAAGCACGAATCCAAGCACGACTGAACCAGAAGCGAACATCCACGAATTGGCACCAATAATTCGACCGGGAACCTTCGACTGTTTGAGAACGTAAAAATCGCGGCGAGCTCGATAATTTCCGATCGTCGTTGTCACGGCCAGATAAACATGTGTCAGGAACAGGACAACCAAACCAAGTTCGGCGACGGCTAGTAGCTCCCACTGAGAATGGAGCGCGTGTGCATAATGATTAAACGGCTCTGCACCCGCGAATAGCAATAAGTTACCAGCCAGGTGTGCCACGAGGAAACCGCATAGCAGCAGACCTGTCATCCCCATCACAAACTTCCGACCAATGGAGGAGGACAGTAGCCGAAAAAGCCAGCTAAGTCCCAGGCAACCAAGCAGCCCAGTTTTGCACTGGGCAGTCGAGTCCGTCACGTTGTCACTCCCTGCGGCAGCTACCGAGTTTGTTGAACAGGCCAAAAATCGAAGGAAACCCGAACTGCCCGGAAAATCCGTTCAGTAATCCTCCCACGGATTTTTGACCCAAGTTTTCTACACTTCGTTGTTCATTGCTCGGATTATAGAATGATGGCCAGCAACTGCAATTCCGCCTCAATTTGATTAGCGAACATCTGCGGAATTCTCAAAATCGGTTGTGCGGGGAAACTTCAGAATCATGAATTACGAGCCATCTGGTCCTCGACAACCTGATTAGCACCCTGAAAGTCGCGAAAATGCGACAGAAAGTCGGTCAATGCGGTTTTTGATTTTTGGTTGTGGATACCTTGGGCGACGTGTTGCGGCAGCGTGGGTCGACGCTGGGCACGACGTCATCGCCGTCACGCGGAATCAAAAAAATGCAGAATCGTTTCGGCAATCAGGGATTCAGCCAATCGTCGCCGACATCTGTGATCTGGATTCCCTGGCAATTCTGCCTGAGGTTGATTTGACTCTCCATGCCGTAGGATTTGACCGCACGTCTGGACGAAGCCAGGAAGAGGTGACCTGTGGCGGGCTGAAAAATGTTCTTTCACGATTAAAAGGCCGCTGCTCACGATTTATCTACGTTTCGAGCACAAGTGTTTTTGGGCAATCGGCCGGAGAATGGGTCGATGAGAGTTCCGAATGCAAACCGACACAACCTGGAGGTCAGAATTGCCTCGAGGCCGAAAGACTGGTCTGGGAATATTTTCCAAACACTGAAGCACCAAATGCCAACGTCTTACGACTAGCCGGGATCTACGGCCCCAAACGACTTTTGTCCCGAATTGATTCGATTAAAGCGGGATTGTCGGTCGCTGGCCGCAGCAATTCGTGGCTGAATCTGATTCATGTGGACGATGCCGCATCTGCGGTTATTGCATGCGAAAAACACTGGGCTCCGTTTGAGACTTACATCGTCGTCGATGACCGCCCCGTATTGCGAGAAGAATACTATAATTTGCTTGCTGGACTTGCCGGTGGCCCTGTTCCAGTTTTCAATCCAGAAGATGCAACTGCCCGCGGTTCTGGCGGACTGAATAAACGCTGCTCAAACAAGAAACTGAGAGAGAAGCTCCGATGGGCCCCGGCGTTTCCATCAATCGAAGCGGGACTGCCAGCCTCGATCAATTCAACGACTTCGCCGTGATTCCGGAATAGCCGCCTGCTCCCCGGAAGAAGGCTCAATTCGAACGTAATGCCAGCGTCCACGACGAGACTCGACCGAGTAATGATTGACTAATTTTTCTTCAGAAGCGAAGACCGAACCGACTTCGCCTTTCAAGACAATTCGAATGCGAGTACCGCCGAATCGATCAGCCACCAGATATGTTCCTGCTGTGATTCCTTCAGGAAGCGGCGCTGCAAGCTCGCTTTGGGATCGTGATAACGATTGGTTTGAGCTCGGTTCGCGTTCGTAATCCAAGCGAATTTCCTGCTTGGATGGTCGGCGAACTTGCGCTGATTGATCGGGATGGTCACCAGACCAAAGCGCAGCAAAAAGGCCGGTCACGAGTATCAGTAAAGCAACGCGGGCAGCCATGATTGCAGTTTCCATCTCAACAGAAAATCACTACGGACAATTGTTGTTGTTCATTCGACGATAGTTATCGTCCTCGGCAGAGAATGCCACTGAACGAAATTCGCAGAGATGAACGGAAACCTGCTCCTGAGATCAACCCTTCCGACTGCAACGATTACGCAAGCACTTCAGGATAGCTGAAACTGGACGCAAGGGCTTGGAATCGTTTCAGATAAATGAATGAACGGCCAATTCCTGTCCTCTCATCCCTTACCCTTTGACGCTCCGTTCGCGTTTTTCTCCGCTGCCCACCAGAGTTGCCAAGTCCTTTTGTCGTACCCAAAATTCTGCTGAGTCAGTTTCCCTAAGGCCGCCAGTGTTTCGGCGTTATAGTGTTCGACCCGAATTGTCACATTCTTCTTAAG
>JBAXBD010000164.1:0-10182 GCA_037142165.1 Schlesneria sp.
GGGGATGGTCGGCTGCAGATGCCTCGGCGGTACCGGGTCATCATCTGTAACCTGGCGCACAATTTCCATGACCGTTTCGCCAACAAACGGCGGTCGACCAATCAGCAATCGGTACAGGATCGCGCCAAGAGAATAAATGTCGGTCGCCGGACCAACTTGCCGGCTGCGGCCTGCGGCCTGTTCCGGAGCCATGTAAGTGGGGGTTCCCAGGATATGTTCGGTAAGCGTCGGTCCTGAAGGGGCATCCGTCCGTTTAGCGAGACCGAAGTCGCTGATTTTCGGGATGCCAAACCCGTTGACGCCCCACCGTTCGTTCGTCGCAGCATCGGTCGTGAGCAGGATGTTTGCAGGTTTGAGGTCACGGTGAATGACACCCTGTTCGTGAACTGCTTCGATCGCGTTGGCCAGGATTTTTAAAAGCTCGGCGGCCTTGCGTGGTGGCAAGGGGATATTGCCAATTCGATCTTCAAGGCTGCCGCCAGCCAGATATTCCATCGAATAATAAACTCGGCCATCGTACTCGCCGACGTCGAACACCTGGATCAGGTTCGGATGCTGCATTCGACCGATCGAATCGACTTCCGCTTTGAAACGTGCCTGCGACGTGACCGTCGCATACTGGCCGCCCAGCAGTACTTTAATTGCGACCAGCCGATTCAGTCGTTCCTGGCGAGCTTCATAAACCACGCCCATCCCTCCGCGACCCAGTTCGCGAATGATTTCATAACCCGGAATCACAGGCTGTGATCCGACTCGCACCACAAGGTTGTCGGAGGTGGAGTTTCCATTTTTCGCAATCGTGACAGTACCCGCATGAGTCTCGTTCGCGAGCATGGCATCCAAGGCACCGAGGGCTTTCAAACGATTGCGCAAGGCTGGCAGCAGATCAGGGCAATCCCGACACAGCTCTTCAGCGGTGGCGGGTTTGCCCGCTTCACGTCGCTCTTCCCAAAGGACGACGAGATCCAACAAGCGGTCATTTTCCGACATGTTCAATCCTGTCAGATTTCGGGCAACAAGCCACCAAGAGCTTCGTGCAGCATCAGTCGTGCGGAGGCCCAGCGTCTTTTCACGGTTCTGGTCGACACGTTCAGCAGTTCGGCGACCTCCGTTTGAGAAAGTTCCTGATACCAAAGGAGGTCGAAAACCTCTTTCTCTTCGTCCGGAAGTTTTTCAACCTGTTGATGAAAGGCGGTCCATGTCTCAAGCTGGTCCAGGCTCTCCTCAACCGCGAGCGGGATATTGACGTCAGGATTGTTAGCCGATTTCCCGGTGGCCAAATCAACGCTCGCGTAATTCGCTCCCAAGCCATTTGGTCCAAAATAGTGCTTGGCGAGGTCGAGTAATTCGCGGCGGATATTCATGGCAGCCAGCCGGTAGAATTCCACGGCATTAGCCGGGTGAACGTCTGCGAGTGTACGATAAAGTCGCATCAGGGAATTCTGTGTCACATCGTCAGTCTGCTCCCATCGCTTAACTCGATCAAA
Organism: Schlesneria sp.; assembly: GCA_037142165.1. Classification (GTDB taxonomy): domain Bacteria; phylum Planctomycetota; class Planctomycetia; order Planctomycetales; family Planctomycetaceae; genus Schlesneria. Next base: position 1,488 of record JBAXBD010000164.1, read on the forward strand.
TTCCTTCAGCATTTTGCGGGTCAGGCTGGTCAGTCGCTCGCAAGTGCAGTTGATAAGCTGTTCGCGGGCCTTGACGTCTCCATTCTTGAGGCGACCGATCCACCCTTCAATCTCTGCGGATTGATTCACTTTCGTCATTATCGGCACTGCCTGTTTTGGATGCAGGGGCACTCTCGGACGTCGCAATTGAATTCCAAAGATATCATTCTAAGCAGGTTACGTCAGCAGGTCGATGTCGTCTTCAAAACGTGTTTTCATTTGTCATATTCCGATCCAACCGCGTGATTCGATGAGATTTTCTGCATCAAAACCGCAGTGGCACTGCCCTAGTCTCTGTATGAAGAGCTGTGCTACAATCCCCAACCGATTGCGGGAATGGATTTTGATGCGACACGATCCGATCGTGTTCTGTCGTCAATTTACCTCCTGTGAGCGGGGCTGTTCCGTCGACCACGCGTCACGGTCCGATAAACTCAGTCGCCTCGAAAGCCGCCGCATGCCGATTGCTCCTGTAACAGAACGTCAAAAACCCTGGGAATCGCGAAACGTCGTTGTAGCGTTGATTCTTGCCGTGCTGGTTCCTGGACTCGGGCACCTGTATCAGGGTCGGATTGTCAAAGGGCTAATCTACCTTTTTGGTATTCTTGGCTTGTTTTTCTGGGGCGTGAAGCTAGGCGAGGGAATTGTTCTTTACAATATTCCAGAAAAAGGGCTGACACGGAAAGTCACGCTACATTATGCGGCTCAATTCGGAGCGGGCCTCGTTTCTTATCCGGCCCTCTTGCAAAAGCAGCGGATCACGAAGAACAATAACACACTCCGGGAACTCGAACGGCCACTTTCCGCGACTTTCACGGGAACTTTGATCGAATCTCACCGCGACGGTGAAGCGGGGAAACTCGACGGAACCATTACACTGAAGCCGGAATCAGGCGAGTACGGGCCTGAAACGAAAGGAACCTTTACTGGTAAGTTGGATGGTCAACCCATCAAATTAGAGCTGGGCGGGAATTTCTTCCTGGATCGACCGATTGCAGCCGGTTTTCGTCGAACTCTGAAAATCGGCGTGTTGGGAGGGGTTGAAAATGGCAGGTTTGTGATCGGATCTATTCCCCGGCCTTTTTTTGACGGGTATGGAGTTCCTCCTGACCCCGATCAGCTTCAAGAAGTGACAGGCCGGTTGGGTAAACAGCATGAGCTGGCTCTTGTCTTTACATGGATCGCCGGGCTATTGAACATTTTGGCGATTTGGGACTGTGTTCAAGGCCCCGCTTATGGCTTTGGGGACGAATCGTGGCAGACTCCCAATGCGGATGAAAATACCGAGACCACTAAGCTTGACCCGCCGATTCCCGTGACCAATGTGACCACTCCAGCGTGAGAACCCTGTCCGATGCCTTTTTCACTTTTTTTCCTGGCGCAAACGGTCAATGTCACGTGGTATCTTTTACCGCTGGCAATGATCATCAGTCTGGTCTATAGCGCAAGCCGGTTCGAGCTACCTGACCGAATCCTGCGCCGGGCGACCTGGCTTTTTCTGCAGATCATTGGGTTTATGGGGATCGTTTTTGCGTTGTTGTGGATTTTGTCCTACAAAATGTAAGACGGATATCGCGGCAGGAACCAACGGGTTTTTTGTGGCGAAATTTTCCCGTGAAGCAAGCGCCGTCGAAGGAAATTCGATCGACGCAACTTCTCCAGTCGAGTCGCACTATTAGCGTTCGGCGGTCCGAGCCAACGGCAACAGAGACGATCATCTCTTCAATTCGCTGAAGAAAAGCTCGTAGCCACCTCACCGGTGATGTCGGAGCGAAGGGGCGTTGGTTAGTTTCCAGGTGATGTCAACGAAAAAAGCCAGTCCTCAATGGAGACTGGCTTTTGTTGTTTCTTCATAAACACCCGATGGGGGTTTATTGCTGTTACTTTGCTTCAGCAGGGGCGGCTGGTGCTGACAGCTTGTTGATGAGCTTTGTCAGGCGTGACTTGTCTCGCGCAGCCTTATTGGCGTGAATCAAGTGCTTGGCAGCAGATTGATCAATTCGTTTAATTGCCAGTTGCAGTAGTGATTTTGCGTCTTCTACTTTCGCTGATCCCGTGGCGGCAGCTGCTGCAGTCACGCGGACTTTTTTCACGGACGTACGCAATGCCGATCGTTCATTTCGGTTCTTGACACGACGACGTTGCATTTTTCGAAGAGCGCGTTTCGCACTGTCTGTATTCGGCATTGAATCGTAACCACAAGGATTGTCTGTCCGTAGCGTTTATTGAGAAAAACCTTCCGCGCGCCACGTCTCCGCGAAGGGACGGCGATGATATCCGATCAGTCCGAAAGATTCCAGTCTTCCGATCTGCTGATTTTTCGGAAATCTTCGTCGGCGATTAACTGTCTGAGAGCGCCTTTAATAACGCCGTTGCGTTGGCGAGGCTCCCCGTTGCCGTCAGCAATTGGCGGGCCATCTTGATCGCCTCAACCCACAGTGCCGCAGACGTTAAGGGCGATTCGGGCTTCGTCGTTTTGCCATTTCTGGTTGGTTTGACACGACCGTCAGCCGCCATGTTCGTCTTGGTCTTGACCATGTAAATCATATTCTTACCGACGTCATGGCCAAATTCTGTTTTGACCGCTTCGGCCACTTCAGAAGCCTTGGCGTTTGGCAACTTCGCGAGAATATTCCGAATCGCCAGGCTCTTGTTGCTGCGAGGATTCGAACGGTCGTTGCTTCGCCCGGTTTTTTTCTTTGGCATAGATCACATTTTCTATTCAGTTTTTGAAATCGCTTCGAACAGAATTTCAGTATGTGATGTGGAAATCAATATGTCTATTAAAAAACCATATTTACAATCACTTTAAAAAATGTGATAGATTTTGTTGAAAGTGACTTGATAGAAATCAATGAAATTCGCTTGCAGCAAATTGATCACATGTTGATCAACCCAACCACTTGGCAATGGCGAATGCCGCTGTTGCGGCCAATCCACCGACGAAGACCGTCTGCCACGCACTTCGAAAAGGGTGAGTCGTTGTGAATCGCCCCTTGATGTAGCCAAACACGAACAGTGCTAACAACGTGAGAATTACTGATCCGATCAGTCCCTGCTGAACGGAGTCTGCGAAGAAATAGGGGGTCAACGGAACCATGCCCCCCGCGATGTAGGAAAGAGCGATCGTCAAAGCGCTTTTGCCGGCGCGGCGCGGATCTGGCTCTTCCAATCCCAACTCAAATCTCATCATAAAATCGACCCAGCGCTTTTCGTCAGCGCAGATCGAATTTGTCACAGACATGACCATCTCTTCGGTCAGACCATAGGTCCGCAAAACGTCGGCAACTTCTTCAATTTCCTTTTCGGGGATTTCCTTGATCTCTTCGTATTCCCGCTGGCGCTCTGCCACAAAGTGCTCGGCATCTGTCTTGGCGGCGAGGAATCCTCCCAGACCCATTGCGATTGATCCGGCAGCGACTTCGGCCAGCCCGGCCGTGATGATCAAATTATTGGCCGAGACTGCGCCTGATAATCCTGCAGCGAGAGCAAAGGGGACTGTCAAACCGTCTGACATTCCGATCACGATGTCACGGACCATCTCGGAAGATGTGAAATGTTTTTCGATATGGGGTGTTTGCGGCATGAGGGTTCTTTAATATTTTGATTCTGATCACATCCAAGGCGTCTGAATGCCGATTCTAGGCGATTTGGTTCTGCCGCCAAGGAACAAATCGTTTCTTTTCAATTTGAGTATCAGTCTCTCGAAACGGTTACAATCACCGGCATCATTGATATGCTCGCACTGGTTTCAAGCAGTTCGTTCTTCCGTCATGTGAACTGGAAATGCTTTACGCTTCCATACCTCTATCGCGTCGAACATGCCTTCAGGCGGGGGGACTGTCCGTATTAGGGCTTTCGCAATCGCAATTGCTGAGTGCCCGAGAAAAGACAAAACAAGCCGCGTTGGAATCGACACCAAGGGCGGGCAGGGCGAAGTCGTGTATCTTGCTTTACATGCTCGGAGGGCCACCTCAGCAGGAAACGTTCGACATGAAGCCGGAGGCGCCTGGCAGCGCTCGCAGTTTGTTTCCGGCCATTGCGACAAACGTTCCCGGTATTGAGATCTGTGGCTTGCTTCCCGACCTTGCCAGGCAAGCCGACCGGTTCGCGATTATTCGATCGGTCTATCACGGCGGCAACGCGTTGTTTCATGGGGCGGGAGTCCATTACAACTTGACGGGGTTTCCGAATATTCCTCGAGAGGGAGAGCCGTTTCTCGATCGACGCGACTATCCGTCGATCGGGGCGGTGCTGAATCAATTACGAGGATCGCAACATGGGCTGCCCGCTTCCGTTCAATTGCCCATGTGGATCACGCAGGATGGACCCGGACGCGAGTGGGCTGGTCAGAACGCAGGGTTTCTCGGTCGCCAATACGATCCATTCGTCATGGATTACGGCTACCTGAAATTGAATATGGACTTCAACAAAGCCCCGGCCAGTGGCGAGGCCAGTTTACCAGGGGCGCTACTACCAGGTTTTTCGCTGAACGATGAACTGAAAGGAAGTCGTCTTGGGAAACGATTGGAATTACAGCGATCGCTGGGCCGTCAGCAGATTGGTGATGGGACGTCTCTGGTTCGTGACTGGACGAAGAATCAGGCTCAAGCACTCGATGTTCTTGGTGCCGCATCGACCTGGAAAGCGTTCGACATTGAGAGCGAATCCCCCTCATTGAGAGCACGATACGGAGACGACCGGTTAGGTCGAAGCTGTCTGGTTGCCCGGCGACTCGTGGAAGCGGGCGTTTCTCTGGTGACAGTGATCTTTGGAGGTTGGGATACTCATTCGCACCATTTGGAGCACACGCGCGATCAATTATTGCCACCGCTTAATCGCGCTTTCGGTATGCTGCTCGATGACCTGGCGGACCGAGGAATGCTGGAAACTACACTGGTTGCGTGGACTGGCGAATTTGGCCGTACGCCTGTCATCAACGGAAACAGTCCTCCCGGTCGCGATCACTGGGCCAGCGTTTACAGCACGGTCCTGGCAGGAGGTGGTGTTCGTGGCGGTCAGGTTTACGGCAAGAGCGATAAACTGGCGGCCGAACCGGTTGATAACCCGGTCCCCGTCGCCGATTTCGTAGCGACGATCTATCACGCACTGGGATACGATGCCGAGACAACTGTGACCGATCCACTTAACAGGCCTCATCGCATTCTGGCTGGCCGTCCTCTCTCAGGTTTGTTCTAAATGGTTTGCCAGCTCAATTGATGAGTGTTGAACTACAATGTCATGGGAGAAACTCATGGGCGACCTGAAAAGCAAGCAACTGATTTACTTGAAAGGGATGTTGTTCGCTTTACTCGGCATGATGTCTACTGGACTGATTCTTGTTGAGCACCCGGATCTCCGCCTGACAATCTTGCTGGGCATCGCGGTGTGGTCATTTTGTCGAGCCTATTATTTCGCGTTTTATGTCATTCAGCACTACGTCGACCCGAACTATCGATTTGCGGGTCTCGGATCTTTCATCAGCTATCTCTGGCGGCAGCGGTACGAAGGCAAGCAATCGCATTGAATCATCGCAGCGAACTTCTCATCGCGGACGATATTTGAATCAGTAAGGTGATGAATAACTCAATGTGTGAGATCGAAATTCGCATCTTTGCAGTGTATCGTTAAGTCGGTTGCGAGATCATTTGAATAAAAACTCGAGGAGATTCCGTATGCGAAGAAGGTGGATATTGGCGATTGCGACAGCATCCATTGGTATCGCGAAGTGGATAATGGTCGTGCAACCCTTAATCGCAGCGGAGAAACCTGTGGAGACCTCCTCGAAATCGCTGGTATTGCATACGAGGACCCTGGAGACAAATCCGACTGATTTGTTGGCTAAAGCGGTGGTCAAAGAATCGACCGTCGAATGGGTTCCCAGTAAGACCGCATTGATCATCTGCGACATGTGGGACAACCATTGGTGTCAGGGTGCCGCCCGGCGCGTTGAAGAATTGGCTGGACCGATGAATCAAGTGGTTCAAGAGGCACGCCGGCGAGGTGTCTTTATTATTCACGCTCCGAGTACGACCGTCGATTTCTATAAAGAGACTCCTCAGCGAAAACGGGCTCAGAATGCGAAATTCGTAAAGACGGATATTCCGCTGGCAACGATCGAGCGCTGGGGAACGGCGTGGTGTTATCCTGACCCAAAACGGGAATCGGAATTGCCGATCGACGATACGGACATGGGGTGCGACTGTGCGACGAAGTGTGAGATCGTTCCGCCGTGGACGCGACAGATTAAGACAATTGAAATCGCTGAACCGGATGCGATCACTGATAACGGACAAGAGACATTCAATCTGCTGGCGGAACGTGGCATCGACAACGTGATCATTATGGGCGTACATCTGAATATGTGCGTTCTCGGCCGTCCGTTTGCCATCCGACAACTGGTGGCACAGGGTAAGAATGTCCTGCTGATTCGGGACATGACTGACACAATGTACTGTTCGAAGATGAAGCCGTATGCGAATCACTTCGACGGGACGGATTTGGTCATCTCGCATGTTGAACGAAACTGGTGTCCGACAATTCTCAGCACTGACTTCGTGGGAGGAAAACCGTTTCGGTTCCAGGAAGACAAGCGAGTCTCCGCAGTTCCGTCACGTTAGACCCCTTCCGTTCTGCGTTTCCAAAATCGACAGGAGTCCGCAATGGCTACGAAAGAGGTACTTATTATCGTCGGAGATGCGACTGAGACGGTCGATACGCTTTACCCGTATTACCGTTTGATTGAAGCAGGGATGCGTCCTGTTGTGGCGGCGCCTGAAAAACGTCGTTATCAGATGGTTCTGCATGAAGTCAAACCGGGCTGGACGATCACCAAAGAGTGGGAAGGCTATTCGATTGAAGCCGACATCGCGTTTCGGGACATCATCCCGGAAAACTATGCGGGGATACTCTTCTCGGGAGGTCGGGCGCCAGAATACATTCGATACGACCCGGACCTGATTCTCGCAACTCGTCATTTCTTTGCGGCGAACAAGCCGATAGCGAGTGTCTGCCATGGTGTCGAGATTCCCGCCCATGCGGACTGCGTTCGAGGTCGGCGGATGGCTACTGTCCCGAGGTGTCGATTCGACCTTGAGGTCTGTGGTGGGATTTTTGTTAACGAACCGTGTGTGATCGATGGGAATCTTGTCAGCGGCAGGACGTTTCACGACAACGGTCATTACGTCGGCCCATGGATTAAGATGCTGCTGGAGACGCCGTGACCGAATTGAATTCTCGTGAAAACGATCCGCTGCCGACTGACCTTTCACGATCCGAAAATGAGTCAGTCCCGATTTTTTCGTCCGGGACCGATACCGATGTGATAGCACTCGAAAATCGGGATTTTGTGCAGGACCTGTCAGCTGAACAGTCGCGTCCCGATACTTGTCCCCCGAGCGTCGTAGCGGTTGACAGCCCACCGAGCATGTCTCGCGGAATCGGCGAAGCCATGGGTTGGTTGTTTGGTGCGTGGCTGGTGCATGTGATTGCTGCCGTTTGCATTGGCATCCTGTTAATCATTCGCTTGATCGTTAACAACGTCGCTTCGGGAAAAGTACAGCCGATGAATCTCGATGATTCAAACTCGACGATGATCATTACGACGGGCGAGATGGTTCTGTTTGTGCTTGCGGCGATTCTGGCCGTTGCATTGCGTTATCGGGGGCGGATGTTCAATGAGTTGAATTTCACCCGCCCTGATTCGAGGCACATCTGGATTGTCGTTGCCGCAACATTGCCGTTGACTTTTTGTATTGCGATTTGGAGTGTGCCGACCCAACTCGCGTGGGATTCCATCGTTGAAATGTTTCCGGCTTTGAAGATGATTGATGGAATGAACGTTAATGAGGAAATCAAACGGATGGCTGACTCAACGCCATTGTTGTTGATGATCTTCAGTATCGCTGTTTTACCTGCGATTGGTGAAGAGCTTATCTTTCGTGGTGCAATCGGCAGAACACTGATTGCCAACCTTGGATTATGGAGCGGCATTTTATTGACTTCTTTCCTGTTCGGTTGGTTTCACGTGCATCCCGTCCATGCGATTTCTGTGATGCCGCTTGGATTAGTCATGCATGTGGTCTATTTATGGACTCGCAGCTTCTGGCTGCCGATGTTATTGCACTTTGTGAATAACTGCTGGGCAATAATCGTGGCGCATTTTTCAAAGACGGAGCACGTCATTGATGGAGGTTCTCTGAACCTGTTGGAAGGACTACAAATGATCACGGCGATCATCGCGGTGATCGCGCTCGGTTTCGGACTTTGGCAATCGCGGGTGCGACTGGTCAGAGAAGATGGAAGTGTCTTGGACCCTGGGCGATTTCCCCTTCGCGTTCCCACTGGCCCTGGCGTTCACAGGCAATCTAATCCAATGAACCCCTGGTGTTGGAAACTGGCGTTGGTCAGCTCCGCTCTCTGTCACGCGTTGGTTGTATTTGAACTCGTGAATCCGCGCTGATAATGGTAGAAAAAATGATTGACCGCTCGCTACGCCAGCGTTTCAGCCGCAGATCATTTGTTGGAACGCCTTTTTGACCTGCGAAATCGCTCTTTTTGTTCTGACTCGCTCACAGCAGTTTGCGAAGCTGGGACACAAATTCTGCATGAGCTTTATCACTCAGCACGGGACTCAGGCCTTCGCTGGGGACCGGCG